>JAEZFY010000011.1 GCA_023417265.1 Actinomycetes bacterium
GGCCGCCGCGGCGAGTTCTAGGAGCGCTCGGCGAGGGCCGCGATCGCGTGGTCGTACATCGCCGCCCGCTGTTCGATCGTCGCCAGCCCGATGCCGACGAGCTCGAGCATGACGTACCCGTGCATCGTCGCCCACGCGTGGTACGCGGCCGGAACGGGGTGCTCGGCGCCGTTGGCGGCGAACGCATCGACGAGCACTTGGAACGACCGGTAGCCCCGATCGCTGGCGGCCTCGCTCGGGTGGAAGTCGGGCACGGCCCGACCCCACATCACCAGGTAGTGCATCGGATTGGCAAGCGCCCACGCGCGATAGGCGCGACCAGCCTCCCCCACCCCGCCGGCGAGGCAATCCGACACGTGCCGATCGAACGATTCGAAGCCCTCGAGGTAGATCGCCTCGACGAGCCCGTGCTTCCCACCGAAGTGCGTGTAGATCGCGCTCGTCGAGCAACCTGCCCGGGCGGTCACGTTGCGCACGGTGAGGCCCGCTGCGCCGTTCTCGCGCAAGATCGCCAGGGCCGCGTCGAGCAAGGTCTCCTTGATTGACATCGGGCGCCAGCGTAACTAAGTTACGTGAGACCCGCACGTAACTAAGTTACGGCGGGTCGATCGCCCAGCCGAGGAGTCCGTATGTCGATCACCAGCGCCACCGAATCGAGCAATCCGTTCACCGACCCGGGCGCCTACCTGACGGGCAACTACGCGCCGGTCGCCGACGAAATCACCGCGTTCGACCTGGCGGTGCTCGGCGAGCTGCCCGCCGAGCTGGCCGGCCGCTACGTCCGTAACGGGCCCAACCCGATCGCCCCGGCGCAACTCGATCCGGCGACGCACCACTGGTTCGTCGGCGACGGGATGGTGCACGGCATCCGGCTGCATGAGGGGCGCGCCGAGTGGTACCGCAACCGCTACGTCGGCTCCCCCGCCGTCAGCGCAAGCCGGGGCATCGCCGACGTGCCCGGGCCGAACTGGAGCGGCAACGGGCTCGGACCGAACACCAGCGTCGGCGGCTTCGCCGGCACCACGTGGGCGCTCGTGGAGGCGGGCGGCACGCCGGTCGAGCTGTCCTACGAGCTCGAGACGGTCGGCCGCAACGACTTCTACGGCACGCTCCCCGGGGCCTACACGGCGCACCCGAAGTTCGATCCCGCCACCGGGGAGCTGCACGCGATGGCGTATGCGTGGGCGCAGTGGCTCGACCACGTGCAGTACGTGGTGGTCGGCCCCGACGGGCGCGTGCGGCACACGCTCGACGTGCCGCTGGCGGGGATGTCGATGATCCACGACATGTCGCTGACGCCGCGCTGGGCCGTCGTCTACGACCAGGCGTGCACCGTCGACCTCGACGTCGCCTTCGCCGGACGGTTCCCGTTCCGGTGGAACCCCGACTACGGCTGCCGGCTCGGGCTGATCCCGCGCACCGGCGCCGACGGCTTCGCCGCGACCGCCGCCGACATCGTGTGGGTCGACATCCCGCTCGGCTACGTGTTCCACCCGATGAACGCCTTCGACCGCGCCGACGGCACGCTCGTGATCGACGTGTGCAACTACGCCACGATGTTCGCCGACGACGTGGCCGGCCCGTTCGGCGACGGATTGGCACGCCTTGAGCGCTGGGAGATCGACCCGGACCGGCGGACGTGTTCGGTGTCGGTCGTCGACGACACGCATACCGAGTTCCCCACCCACCGCAGCTCGGTGGGCGGGCGCGATTACCGGTTCGGCTACGCCGCCGCGCCATCGGCCGATCCTGCGGCCGGCTGGCCGACCCTCAAGTACGACCTCACCACGGGTACCAAGCGGGTGTTCGACCACGGCCCCGGCCGCGCCGCCGGAGAACCGGTGTTCGTGCCCCGCTTCGGGTCGACCGACGAGGACGACGGGTGGCTCGTGACGTTCGTTCACGACCTCCCGGCGGGCACCGCCGAGTTCGTCGTCCTCGACGCCCAGGAGTTCGACGCGCGCGGCTACGTCGCCCGGGTCCCGCTGCCGCAGCGGATCCCGTTCGGGTTTCACGGCAACTGGATCAGCGACACCAGCGTGGCCCCGCCCGACTGAGGCTCACTCCACCCGCAGCATCGCCAGGCACGCCACGTGCGCGGCGCCGGCCGCCCGCAGCGCCCGCGCCGCTTCACCGAGCGTCGCCCCGCTGCGCACGACGTCGTCGACCACGAGGACCGAGGCGTTGACGCGCTCTGCGTCGAACGCGGCGTCGATCAACGCCGGCCGGTCGGCGACCGGCACGTGCTTGAGCGGTGGGACCGGTCGCGTCCACCGCAACGCGCCCAGCACGGGCACGTCCCATCGGCGCCCGAGCTCAGCGGCGAAGGCGGCCGCGATCGGCGTCGACGACGGCACCGGCACGATCAGGCCCGGCGGTACGTCTGGCCGGGCGACCAGGGCCGCGAACTCGGCGGCCACCGCCGCGCTCTGCGAGGGATCGTCGAACTTGGCGGACAGGTAGCGCCGGCCGAGGTCGGTCGTGACGCCCGCGATCGCCATCGCGGCCACGACCCGCACGTCGACCATCCGGCCACGGTAGGCGGCCCCCGCCGCAGCCGAAAAAGCGATGTGCCCGAGCCGGTCGGCTCGGGCCCCCACCCTTCGGAGTGGAGCTAA
>JAEZFY010000012.1 GCA_023417265.1 Actinomycetes bacterium
ACTCCGCACCGTCCAACCCGTCGATCGGCGGGTGGACGGCCGGCCCGGTCGTCGCGTCGTCGCCCACCAGTTCGTTCATCCTGCTCTGGCCTGCCCCGCATCGGAGCGCCGTTGCAGCCAACCTAGCAACCACCCACCGGCGGCGGCCGCGCGCTCGGGCTCGTGGAGCACCTCGACCTGGCGTTTCGCCTCGGCGTCGTCGCGGGCCCGGTCGAGATCGGTGACCGGCTGACGCACGGCGAGCTGGCGGCGCACCGCGGCGGCGATCAGGTTGCGGGCCTCCAGCGCCGGATCGGCGGCGACCTCGACCACCGCTGCCCGTTCGAGCACGTCGCGGGCCTCGGGGTCGGCCGCCTCGAGCGCCGCCGCCAGATCGCCCTCCGCCTCGGCGACTGCGAGGAACGCCCGCCGATACACCTCGTCGGCGAACAGGACCTCGTCGAGCCATGCCGCGATCGCGTTCCAGTCCTGGACGAGCAGGGCGATCGCCGCGAACTCGGCGTTCTCGCGGCGCGGCGCCTGGCGTTGCGGCGCAACCGTGAGGTGCGGCCGCCGGGCCCCGCGCTCGGCCAGCGCGACGAGGTCGGTGACCGGCATCCCGATCTGCACGGCGACCTGCCCGGCGTACAGTTTGCGGACGTTCGGGTTGGGGTGCTCGTTGATGACCGTCAGCGCAGCTTCACCGACACGCGCGATCGCTTCCGGCGAGCGCGGGGTTTGCCCGCCGAGCACGCGGTCGAGCCGGAACCCGAGGAACGGGCGGGCGTGCTCGACCGCCTCGGCGAGGGCAACCCGCCCGGCCTCGGATTGGGCCAGCTCCCCCGGGTCCTTGCCGCCCTGGAACTGGGCGACCGCGACCTCGACCTGGTACTTGTCCTCCCACTCGTAGAAGCGGGCTGCGGCGCCCTGACCGGCGGCGTCGGCGTCGAATGCCAGCACCACCCGGCTGGCGTACTTCTTGAGCAGGCGTACGTGATCTTCGGTGAACGCCGTGCCGCACGTGGCCACCGCCCGCGGCAGGCCGGCGCGGTGGAAGCCGATCACGTCGGTGTAGCCCTCGCACACGATCACCTGGTTGGCGGCGACGATCTCGGCTTTGGCCCAGTTCAGGCCGTAGAGCGTCTTCGACTTCGAGTAGATCGGGGTCTCCGACGAGTTCTTGTATTTCGCCGGGTCGGACGAGCCGGGCAGGATCCGTCCGCCGATCGCCACCGGCTCGCCGTTCTCGGTGAAGATCGGGAACAGCACCCGGGCCCGGAACGCATCCTGGATCTTGTTGCTGCGATTCCGAAAGGCGAGCCCGTTGTCGTGCAGCAGTTGGGCGTCGATGCCGGCCCCACGGGCGAGCGCGTCCCAGTCGTCGGGGGCGTAGCCGAGCTTGAACTGGCGGGCGATCTCGCCACCGAGCCCGCGGCTGCGTAGGTAGTCGCGGGCGGGGCGGGCGTCGGGGGCGTTGAGCAGCCGGTCGTGGTACCAGTCGACGGCCTGTTCCATCGCTTCGATCAGTCGCTTGCGCCGGGCCCGCTCCTTGGACTGCGTGGTCGACGTGTAGGTGAGCGCGATGCCGGCCTTGGCGGCGAGCGACTCGACGGCCCCGACGAAGTCGACGTGGTCGATCTCCTGAACGAACGTGAACACGTCGCCGGCCTTGTCGCAGCCGAAGCACTTGTACCGGGCGGTCTGCTCGTTGACGTAGAACGACGGCGACTTCTCGGCGTGGAACGGGCACAGGCCCGACCAGTTCTTGCCGACCCGCTTGAGCTGGACGTGTTGCCCGACCACGTCGACGATCGACGCGGCCGCCCGGACCCGCTCGATGTCGTCGTCAGCGATCGCCACACCGAGACAGTACCGGGCCGGACGCCCGCGCTCAGTGGGCGGTGGGGCCCGTGCGATCCTTGAACGCGGCCTCGAGTATCTCGTCGTCACGGCGACTGCGTTCGACCTGCAAGGAGAACCCGATCGACGCGATCAGCACGATCGCGATCACCGTCAGGCTCAACCACGTGGGGATGTGGTACCAGCCGTGGATCAGCATCTTGACGCCGACGAAGGCGAGGATGATCGCCAGGCCCTGCTGCAGGAATGCGAATCGGCCGTGCATGTCGGCGAGCAGGAAGTACAGGGCGCGCAACCCGAGGATCGCGAACGCGTTCGAGGCGAACACGAGGAACTGCTCGTGGCTGACGGCGAGCACGGCCGGCACCGAGTCGACGGCGAAGATCACGTCGGTGGCCTCCACGAGCAGCAGCACCGAGAACAGCGGGGTCGCCAGGCGCTTGCCGTTGCGCACCGTGAACAGCTTCTGCCCGTCGAGGTCGGAGCTGGTGGGCACGAACCGGTTGACGAGCTTCAAGAACTTGCTCTCGCCGGGGTCGATGTGGTCGTTCTCGGTGAACACCAGCTTGCCCGCCGTGTACAGGAGGAATGCCCCGAACACGTAGAGCACCCAGTCGAACCGGTCGATCAGGGCGACGCCGGCGAAGATGAAGATTGCCCGCATCACGAGCGCGCCGAAGATGCCCCAGAACAGCACCCGGTGCTGATACTTCTGGGGCACCCGGAAGTAGCCCATGATCAAGGCCCACACGAACACGTTGTCGACCGAGAGGCTCTTTTCGATCAGGTAGCCCGACACGTACTCGCCGGTGGCGGCGCCGCCGAACCACCACCAGATCACGAGCGAGAACGCCAACCCGCAGCTGATCCACACGGCCGACTCGATCGCGGCTTCCTTCGTGTGCACCTCGTGGGCTTCGCGGTGGACCACCACGAGGTCGATCAAGAGCATCAGCGAAATGACCCCGAGCAGGACCACCCAGTGCCACCAGTGCACGGCGACATCGACGAAGTTGGTCTTCTCGTCGGCGGCCAGCAGCCCGAGCATGACGCCCACGCTACCGAGCCGCCGGGCCCGCGTCGGGCGCCCGTAGAGTTTCGGCATGTTCCGGCTGTTCGGGTTCGACGTGCGCGTGCGCGCCGGGTTCGTCCTCTTCCTCGGACTGATCGTGCTGCTCTACCAGGACGAGTTCGGGGTGTGGTTGGCCGGGGGCATCGCTGCGTTCACGCTCGTCCACGAGCTCGGCCACGCCGCCGCGGCCCGCGCGGCCGGTGCCCAGGCGTCGATCTCGCTCGACTTCCTCGCCGGTTACACGTCGTTCGCCCCACCGCCCGGCCGCCCGATCGGCCGCAGCGCGCGGGCCCTGATCACGGCTGCTGGCCCCACCGTGCACATCGGCACGAGCGTGGCGGTGCTGCTCGCGATGGGGGTCAATCCGCTCTCGTTCGACAGCGTCCGCGAATCGGACGCGGCGGCCGCGTTGTGGTGGGCCGGCCCGATGATCGGACTCCTCAACCTGATCCCGGTGCTCCCGCTCGACGGCGGGCACATCGCCCTGGCCGGGCTCGAGGGACTGCTCGGCGAGCGCGCCCTGCGGGCGATGGTGATCGCCAGCCTGGCGCTCACCGCCGGCGGAGCGGTGGCCCTGTTCAGCCTCGGGCACGGCGGGTTCGGCGTGTTCGTGGCATTCCTGATCATCAACCAGCTGCAGCTGCTCGGGGCCACCCGCCGCACGCAAGGGCATCAGAGCCCACTCACCCGGCTCACCAGCGCCGAGGCGACGGCGTGGGCTACCGGACGGCCCGGGTTGATGGATCCGGGCCAGCGCGTGTCGCCGTGGTTCGAGGCGCACCGGGCGCTCGCCGGCGGCGACGTCGCCGGCGCCCGGCGGGCGATCGTCGACGACCTCGTGTCCGAGCGGCCGGCCAGGTGGGCAGCGCCGTCGGCGGCGACGACGCAGCAGCTGCGGGCGGTCGTCGACCAGCTCCCCGACGAGCTCCCGCACGGCAATCCGTACAGCGAACGCGTCCTCGCCGACGTGCTGCTCG
>JAEZFY010000110.1 GCA_023417265.1 Actinomycetes bacterium
ACGAGGAACACGAACTCGCCCTTGGCGATGTCGAAGCTGGCGTCGTTGAGGGCGACGACTTCGGTCGAGTAGTTCTTGGTGACGTTCTCGAGACGGATCATGCGACGCCCGGCAACGGGCGCCCCAACGCTACCGTCACGGACCTGTCATGTAGCGGCAGCCCCGTTACATCGGGGGTCTGACCCCCGATGAAACACGGTCAGTCGTCGGCGGCTTCGCGCTGCCAGCGCAGGTAGCCCTGCATGAACTCGTCGAGGTCGCCGTCGAGCACGGCGTCGACCTGGCTGGTTTCGACTTCGGTGCGCAGGTCTTTCACCATCTGGTAGGGCTGCAGCACGTACGAGCGGATCTGGCTGCCCCACCCGACCTGGGCCTGCTTGCCGCCGATCGCGTCGAGCTCGGCCTGGTGTTCGGCCTCGATCTTCGCCGCCAGGAGACCCTTCAGGCGGTTCATCGCCCGCTCGCGGTTCTGCAGCTGCGAGCGCTCTTCCTGCGAGGCCGCCACGAGCCCGGTCGGCTCGTGGATCAGGCGCACCGCCGACGACGTCTTGTTGATGTGCTGGCCACCGGCGCCCGACGCCCGGAACACTTCCATGCGGATGTCGGACTCGTTGATCTCGATGTCGGGGGCGTCCAGCTCGGGCCACACCTGGACCGCCGCGAACGACGTCTGCCGGCGGCCCTGGTTGTCGAACGGGCTGATCCGCACGAGCCGATGGGTGCCCGACTCGCCCTTCATCAGGCCGTAGGCATAGCGCCCGGTGACGGTGAACTCGGCCGAGTTGATGCCCGCCTCGGCGCCCTCGGACTCGTAGTTGAGCGTGGTCGTGAAGCCGCGCCGCTCGGCCCAACGGCCATACATGCGCAGCAGCATTTCGGCGAAGTCCTGAGCGTCGACGCCGCCGTCCTTGGCGTTGATCTGGACGATCGCGGTGGTGTCGTCGTGCTCGCCGGTGAACAGCGAGCGCAGCTCGAGCTGGTCGAGCTCGCGGCCGATCGCCGCCAGCTCGGATTCGATCTCGGCCTCCTGCGACTCGTCGCCCTCCTCGCGGGCCATGTCGTGGAGCACGTCAACGTCGTCGAGGCGCGCCTGCAGGGCGTCGAAGCCGGTCACGTCGTCGCGCACGGCGGCGTACTCGGCGTTGACCTGCTTGGCCCGCTCGGCGTCGTCCCACAGGTCGGGGCGCTGCATCTCGGCCTCGAGCTCGGTCAGCCGGTTGCGGCCCTCACCCACGTTGAGGTAGCCGGCGGCCTCGCCGAGCCGGCGGCGCTGCTCGCCGATCGCGTCGGAGAAATCACGCATGCAGGTTCAGGCTGCCGCGCCGTGGCAGTTCTTGAACTTCTTGCCCGACCCGCACGGGCACGGCGCGTTGCGCGGCGTCTTGTCGAAGTCGCTCTTGTGCACCGTCGCCGGCTTGCCGCTGGCGACGACGACCTCGGGGGCCGACTCGATCTCGCCCGATGCGGCAGCTGCCCGGGCCGCGTCGACGAACCCGCTCGACGGGGCCGCGTTGTCGCTCGACGTGGTCTGCAGGTTGAGCACCTGTGGCTCGAGCGTCGGGGTGGCCTGCTGGCGGACCTGGACGTGCATCACGTACCGGACGAAGTCCTGGGCGATGCCCTTCATCATCGCCCCGAACATCTCGAAGCCCTCGCGCTGCCACTCGACCAACGGGTCCTTCTGGCCCATCGCCCGGAGGTTGATGCCCTCCTTGAGGTAGTCCATCTCCTCGAGGTGCTCGCGCCAGCGCTGGTCGATGATGCGCAACATCACCTGCCGCTCGACCTCGCGCATGCCGTCCTCGCCGATCTCGGCTTCGCGCTCCTCGTAGTGGTTGAGCGCCTCGGCCATGATGACCTCGGTCAGCTGCTTGGCGTTCTTGCACTCGCTGAGCGCCGGGCCGGTGAGCTGCGTCGGCCAGAACAGCGACAGCTCCTTGGCGAGCGCATCGAGGTCCCACTCGTCCGGCGCCGCCGAGGCGCAGTGCGTCTCGACGAGCGCGTCGACGGCGTTGCTCAGGTACTCGAGCGCCGCCGACCGCAGGTCTTCGCCTTCGAGGATCTGGTCGCGGCGCCGGTAGATCACCTTGCGCTGCTCGTTCATCACCTCGTCGTACTTGAGGACGTTCTTGCGGATCTCGGCGTTCTTGGTCTCGACGGTGGTCTGGGCGCGCTCGATCGCCTTGGTGACCATCTTCGCTTCGATCGCTTCGTCGTCGTCGAAGCGGCCCATCGCCCATTGCAGCGCCCCGGTCGCGAACAGGCGCATCAGTTCGTCGTCGAGGCTCAGGTAGAAGCGGCTCTCGCCGGGATCGCCTTGGCGTCCGGAACGGCCCCGCAGCTGGTTGTCGATGCGGCGCGACTCGTGGCGCTCCGAGCCGACGACGTACAGACCGCCGAGCGCGCGCACCTTGTCGCCGTCGGCCTTGCACAGCTCGACGTACTCCTGCACGAGCTCGTCGTAGCGGGCGAACGCCTTGACCCGCTCCTCCTGCCACTCGGTGGGCATCTCGTCGACCGGGCGGTCGAGCGCGAAGTCGTCGACCATCACGTCGGCGCGGAAGCCCTCCTTGAGCACGTCC
>JAEZFY010000114.1 GCA_023417265.1 Actinomycetes bacterium
CCGGCCGGGCCCCCGGGGGGGCGCCGCCCGTTCGCTCAGGTCACTCGGAGACGGCTTCGGGTTCCAGCGAACCGTGCAGGTTCGCCAGGAAGGCTGCCGGGTCCTCTTCGTCGAGGTCGCTCGAGTAGTACGACATCGGCTCGTAGTCGGGGGCGTCGATGCCGAACTCGCGGTAGCGGTTCATGCCCGTGCCGGCCGGGATCAGCTTGCCGATGATGATGTTCTCCTTGAGGCCGATCAGGTGGTCGCCCTTGCCGTCGATCGCGGCTTCGGTGAGCACCCGGGTGGTCTCCTGGAACGACGCCGCCGACAGCCACGACTCGGTGGCCAGCGACGCCTTGGTGATGCCCATGATCTCGGCGCGGCCTTCGGCGGGGCGGTTGCCCTCCTCGACCATGCGCTTGTTCGTGTCACGGAACACCTTGGCGTCGACCCGCTCGCCGGGCAGGAACTCGGTGGAGCCGACTTCCTGGACACCGACGCGGCGCGTCATCTGGCGCACGATCAGCTCGATGTGCTTGTCGTGGATCGACACGCCCTGGTCGCGGTACACCTTCTGGACCTCGTCGACGAGGTACTGCTGGGTCTGGCGAATGCCCTTGATCTCCATCAGCTTCTTCGGGTCGGACGGACCGTCGGTGATCAGGTCGCCGGCCTTGATCTCTTGGCCGTCGGACACGATCGGGCGGGCACCCAGCGGGAGCACCATCTCGATCTCGTCGCCCTGGTCGTCGACGATCCGCACCGGGATGCCCTTGCCCTCGTCCTCGCCGAGGTACAGGGTGCCGGTGGCTTCGGCGAGCACCGCCGCGCCCTTCGGCGTGCGGGCCTCGAACAGCTCGACGACGCGGGGCAGACCGCCGGCGATGTCCTTGCCGGCGACACCACCTGTGTGGAACGTCCGCATCGTCAGCTGCGTGCCGGGCTCACCGATCGACTGGGCGGCGATCACGCCGACCGCTTCGCCGAGTTCGATCCGCTTGCCGGTGGCGAGCGAACGGCCGTAGCACATCGCGCACACACCGAGCTCGGCGTCGCAGGTGAGCACGGAACGGACACGCACGCTCTGGATCGCGTCGTCGTCGCGCAGCTTGGCCATCTCGTCGTCGCCGACGAGCGTGTTGCGCGGCAGCGTCGAGCCGTCGGACAGCGTGACGTCGCGCAGCAACGCTCGGCCGAACAGGCGCGTGTCGAGGTAGTGGCGCTCGCCGCCCTCGTCCTTGCGGATCCCGTCGACCTCGAGGCCGAGGTTGGTGCCGCAGTCGTCCTCGCGGATGATCAGCTCCGGGGCGACGTCGACGAGACGGCGGGTCAGGTAGCCCGAGTCGGCGGTCCGCAGCGCCGTGTCGACGAGGCCCTTGCGGGCGCCCGGCGTGGCGATGAAGTACTCGAGTGTCTCGAGGCCCTCACGGAAGTTCGACTTGATCGGGCGCGGGATCATGTCACCACGCGGGTTGGCCACGAGGCCACGCATGCCGGCGATCTGGCGCATCTGGGTCATGTTCCCGCGGGCGCCCGAGCCGACCATCATGTCGATCGGGTTGAAGCGCACGGCCTTGAACTCGGCCTCCATCGCGTCCTGGACGTCCTTGGTGGCGTCGGTCCAGATACGGACTTCCTGCTGGCGGCGCTCGCCGTCGGTGATGATGCCGCGGCGGAACTGGCTCTCGACCTTGTCGGCCTGGGCCTCGTAGCCGTCGAGCAGCTCGCGCTTGGCCTTCGGCGTGCGCACGTCGTCGATCGACACGGTGAGACCCGACTGCGACGCGTAGCGGTAGCAGAGGTTCTTGATCGCGTCGAGGGCGGCGGCGACTTCGACGGCCTCGTAGTTCTCCGACAGGCGTTCCACGATCTCACCCATCTCGCGCTTGCGCACGATCTTGGTGACATGACCGAAGCGCTCGGCGTAGTCGGCCGGCAGGGCCGACTCGAACAGCGCCCGGCCGAGCGTGGTGTCGTACGCCTCGGCGCCCTTCCCGGGCCGCATCGTGATCGTGGCGTGCAGCTCGAGGGTCTTGGCGTCGTAGGCCCGCAGGGCTTCCCACAGGTGACGGAACACCTTGCCTTCACCGACCGCACCGTCGACGTGCTCGGTCAGGTAGAACCCGCCGATCACCATGTCCTGGGTGGGGGTCACGATCGGGCGACCCGACGCCGGCGACAAGATGTTGTTCGCCGACAGCATCAGCACGCGGGCCTCGGCCTGAGCCTCGGCCGACAGGGGCACGTGGATCGCCATCTGGTCGCCGTCGAAGTCGGCGTTGAAGGCGGTGCACACGAGCGGGTGGATCTGCAGCGCCTTGCCCTCGACCAACACCGGCTCGAAGGCCTGGATGCCGAGGCGGTGCAGCGTGGGGGCCCGGTTGAGGAGCACCGGGTGCTCCTTGATCACGTCGTCGAGGACGTCCCACACCTGCGGGCGCCGGCGCTCGACCATCCGCTTGGCGGTCTTGATGTTCTGCGCCAGCTCGAGGTCGACCAGACGCTTCATCACGAACGGCTTGAACAGCTCGAGCGCCATCAGCTTGGGCAGGCCGCACTGATGCAGCTTGAGGGTCGGGCCGGCAACGATGACCGAACGACCCGAGTAGTCGACGCGCTTGCCGAGCAGGTTCTGGCGGAACCGGCCCTGCTTGCCCTTCAACATGTCGGACAGCGACTTGAGCGGACGGTTGCCCGGCCCGGTGACCGGACGCCCGCGACGGCCGTTGTCGAACAGCGCGTCGACGGCCTCCTGGAGCATGCGCTTTTCGTTGTTGACGATGATCTCGGGGGCGCCGAGGTCGAGCAGGCGCTTCAACCGGTTGTTGCGGTTGATCACCCGGCGATACAGGTCGTTGAGGTCGGAGGTGGCGAAGCGGCCACCGTCGAGCTGCACCATCGGGCGCAGTTCGGGCGGGATCACCGGCACGACGTCGAGGATCATCGCGTTCGGGTCGTTCAGGCGCCGGCCGTTGTCGTCGCGACGGTTGAACGAGGCGACGCTCTTGAGGCGCTTGATGGCCTTCTGCTTGCGCTGCGCGCTGAGCGGCTTCTGGCCCTCCTGCGGGTCGATCGCCCCGCGCAGCTTGATCTCTTCCTCGTCGAAGTCGATCCGGGCGATCAACTGCTTGATCGCGTCGGCGCCGGTGCCACCCTCGAAGTAGTCGCCGTACTTGTCGCGCAGCTCGCGCCACAGGATTTCGTCTTCGATGATCTTGCGGCTGTGCAGGCTGCGGAACTCGTCCCACGCCCGCTCGACGAGGTCGAGCTCCATCTCGTAGCGCTCGCGCAGCGTCTCGATCTCCTTCTCGGAGTCGCGCTTGAGCTTCTTGGTGTCGCCACCATCGGCCTCGACCGCTTCGGCCTCGGCCTCGAGCTCCTTGTAGCGCCGGTCGATCGCCAGCTCGAGCTCCTTGCGGATCTCGTCACGCTCGGCGAGGAACTCGGCCTCGAGCGACGCGAGGTCCTCGTGGCGCTTGTCCTCGTCGACCCACGACACCAGGTTGGCGGCGAAGTAGATGACCTTCTCGAGCTGCTTGGCCTTGAGCTCTTCCTTCGGCTCGATGCCGGCCAGCAGGTACGCCAGCCACGAGCGTGTGCCGCGGAGGTACCAGATGTGGACCACGGGGGCGGACAGCTCGATGTGGCCCATCCGGTCGCGGCGGACCTTCGAACGCGTCACCTCGACGCCGCAGCGCTCGCAGATGATGCCCTTGAAGCGGACCCGCTTGTACTTGCCGCAGTAGCACTCCCAGTCGCGGGTGGGGCCGAAGATCTTCTCGCAGAACAAGCCGTCCTTCTCGGGACGCAGCGTGCGGTAGTTGATCGTCTCCGGCTTCTTGACCTCGCCGTGGCTCCACAGGCGGATCTGGTCGGCGGTCGCCAGCCCGATCTTGAGCTGGTCGAACATGTTGACGTCGAGCATTCGTCTCTTCTCTCGTTCGTTCGTCTTCGTCGTTCGTCGTCGGCTTAGTAGCGCGGGCCGCCGCTGCGGGCCGCGGCACGACGCTCGTCGTCTTCGTCGGTGCCGCGCTCGGGGCGGCTGATGTCGATGCCGAGTTCCTCGGCGGCGCGGAACACCTCGTCGTCGAGGTCGCGCATCTCGAT
>JAEZFY010000020.1 GCA_023417265.1 Actinomycetes bacterium
GCGGGGGCGGCGGGGGGGGCGGGCGCCGCCCCGCCCCCCCCGGCCCGGGTATCACCCGGCGAGCTGGAGCTCCTCCGCCAGGTAGTCCTCGCGGCAGCGGGCCCGCTGAAGCTTGCCCGAGCTGGTCTTGGGCAACGTGCCGGGCCGCACGAGCATGACGTCGCGCGGCGGGAGTCCACACACCTCGAGCGTTCGGTGGTGGATCGACTCGCGGATCTCCTCGGGCGTCGGCTCTCCCTCGCCGGAACGAATCTCGGCCACCACCACCACCGATTCCTTGCCCTTGTAACCCTCCATGCCGAACGCGATCACGTTGCCGGCCCGCACGCCGGGCAACGGCCCGACAGCGCGTTCGATGTCCTCCGGGAACACGTTGCGTCCGCCGACGATGATGACGTCCTTGATGCGCCCGCAGATCACGAGCTCGCCGCCCAGCAGGTAGGCGAGGTCGCCGGTTCGCAGCCAGCCGTCCTGGAACAGCGCCGCCGTGGCCTCCTCGCGCTTGTAGTAACCGGGCGTCACCGACGTACCCCGCAACCACAGCTCGCCGACGTGGCGTTCCGGCAGCTCGTCGTGCGTGTCCGGGTGGACGATCCGGAATTCCATGCCCGGGATCGGACCACCGAGCAGCGGTAAGTGGCGCACCTCGCCCACCAAGGCGTCCTCGTCGAGTACCGGCTCGGCCACCGGCTTGGCGACGCGCTGGCGTTCGAGCACTTCGCGGTCGACCGCGTCGGTGCGGATACCGCGACCACGGGGTGGGAACGCAGCACCGATCGCCGTCTCCGCCATGCCGAACGCCGGGAACACCGCCCCGGCCGAGAAGCCCTGCGGTTCGGCCGCGGCGACGAACGCGGCGACCGCGCGCGGGTCGACCGGCTCGGCACCCGACAGCGAGAGCGTCAGGCGCGACAGGTCGAGCGTCCCGGGCGCGAGCCGGGCGAGGGCACGTGTGGCGAGCACGTAGGCGAAGTTCGGTCCGGCGGTGGCCGTGCCGCCCCAGTCGGACACCCATTGCATCCAGTTGCCCGGTTTGGCCATGAAGTCCTGCGGGGCGGCTTGCACGAGATCGACGCCGAGCGTCATCGGTATCGCCAAGAACCCGACCAGACCCATGTCGTGGTAGAGCGGGAGCCACGACACCATCACCTCGTCGTCGCCGAGCTCGGCAGCCAGCGCGCAGGCGTCGATGTTCGCCGAGAGCACCCGGTCCGGAATCATCACGCCTTTGGGCTCGCTCGTCGAACCACTCGTGTACTGCAAGATGACGAGCCGATCGGGGTCGCCGGCAGGCGGCTCGAGGCGATCGCCGGAGGGCACGTTCGGGGCGCCGGGGAGCAGGTCGGTCATCGGCACGGTCGGCGGATCGCCTGGCACCGCCGCGTAGAACGGGGCGAGCTGGGCGTCGATCAGCACCAGCTTGGCGTCACCGTGGCGGATCCGCGCCCGGGTCGAGTTGACGAATTCGTCGAGCGAGCCCATCCGCATCGGCAGCGGCAGGACCATCGATGCCACGCCCGCCAGCCAGCACCCACGCACGATCGTCATCAGCTCGCGGCTGGTCGGCCCGAGCACGGCCACGTGGTCGCCGGGCACGAGCCCGCGCGCCTGCAGCGCCGCGCCGACAGCGCGAGCCTCGTCGTGGATCTGTCGCCATGGCACGAACGTCGGGCCGTCAGGGGCCACCGAATGGCCGACGAATCGGACGCCGGTACCGCGGTCGGCGGCAAGTTCCAGGCGCTCGATCGTGGAGCGCCCGGCGAGATCTGGGGTCATTGCCCGCGACGTTAGCCGTGACCTGGCTGGAGCTTCAGGCTGTGCCGCCAGCGCCCGTCAAGCGCTCACCCAGCCGGCTGCAAGCGCGGCGATTCACGGTGTCGACGTCACGTAACCAACGAAACGGGAGAGCCCCTCATGAGCATCGACACCAGCAGCGACACCAGCATCGACAACGGCATCGACACCGGCATCGACACCGGCCTGGCGGACTTCGACGCGCCAGCCACCCCGGCCGCCCTACGCGGCCTCGCCAACGGGCACGTGTACGTGCCGGGTGACGCGGCCTACGAGCAGTACCGGATGGCGTGGAACGTCACCGTCGACCAGCATCCGGCCGCAGTCGCCGTGCCGCACACCGCAGCCGAGGCCGCCACGGTGGTGCGGATGGCCGCCGAGCTCGGCCTCAAGGTCGCCCCGCAGAGCACCGGCCACAACGCCGGGCCGCTCGCCCAGCGCGGGCTCGCCGACGTCGTCCTCCTGCGCACCGACGCCCTCACCAGCGTCACGATCGACGCCGAGCGCCGGGTCGCCCGGGTCGGCGGCGGCGCGGTCTGGCTGCCCACCGTGGAAGCCGCCGCGGGCCACGGCCTGGCGGCGTTGCACGGCTCGTCGCCCGACGTCGGCATCGCCGGCTACTCGCTCGGGGGTGGCATCGGGTGGTACGCGCGCCGGCTCGGTATGGCAGCCAACAACATCACCGCCGTCGAGATGGTGACCGGTTCCGGCGACATCGTCCGCGCCGACGCCGAACAGAACGTCGACCTGTTCTGGGCCCTTCGCGGGGGCGGTGGCAACTTCGGCATCGTCACCGCGCTCGAGTTCCGCCTGTTCCCCATCCAGACCGCGTACGCGGGCATGTTCGTGTGGGACATCGCCGACGCCGAACGAGTGCTGCTGACCTACGCCGAGTGGGCCCCGACCGCCCCTGAGGAGATCAGCTCGTCGTTCCGCATCATGCGCTTCCCCCCGATCCCCGAGATCCCCGAACCGTTCCGTGGCCGCAACCTCGTCGTCGTCAACGGCGCGGTCCTCGGCCCTGACGCGTTCGCCGAGCGCGTGCTCGGCCGGTTCCGGGCCCTCCAACCCGAGCTCGACACGTGGGGACGCGTGCCGGCGGCCTCGCTGGCACGGCTGCACATGGACCCCGAAGGGCCTACCCCAGCGGTCGCCGACACGGCCCTGCTCGGCACGTTCGGCGAGTCGGCGGTCGACGCCTTCCTCGGTGCCGTCGGACCGGACGCGCAGACGCCCCTCTTGATCGCCGAACTGCGCCAGCTCGGCGGTGTGCTCGCCCGGCGCCATCCCGGTGCCGGCGCACTCCCCCAACTCGACGCGGCGATGGCGGCGATCGGCATCAGTCTCACCCCGACCCCGGAGGCGTTCGCCGCCGGGCGCGCGGCGGCCGCCGAGTACGTCGCCGCGCTGGCGCCGTACACCACCGCCAAGACCTACCTCAACCTGGCCGAGACCGCGGTCGACCCCCGACGCGGCTACGGCGACGACGCATGGCGCCGCCTCACCACGATCCGCACCGCGGTCGACCCCGACGACGTGATCCTCGCCAACCACCGGATCCCGCGGGTGTTCGAGAACGGCGCGGCGACGGCGTGAACCCGATCGGCCCCGCGGGACGCACGGCGATCTGCCAGCATGCGTCCCGTGGGGCCCGACACCCGTGACCAGCGCAGCGAGTTCCTTCCTGGCCCGCGCTGGCGCACGCGGGCCGGCACGCGCTCGCTGTACGCGGCGATCGGCGTCACATTCCTCGCGATCGTGGCGCTTGGGTGGGCCGTGCTGGCGGCGATCATCGCCGGCCTCGACCTGGTCGGGGTCCCACCGGTCTGGCGCCACACCACGTGGATCCTGCCCACCATCGGCACGCTCGTCTGGGTGCTCCGGCGGCCCGCCCCGGCGACCGCCTCCGAGGACGACCAACAACCGTGGAGTGATTACGCTGTGCGGGCCGTCATGGTTGGCATCGAACAGCCGCGCCCCGCCGCGCATCGGGCGATCACCGGCATCCTCTTCGGCGCCCCGCTCGTCGTCTACCTCACGATCACCGTGATCCTCGAAGCCCTCGGCTTCTTCTGAGTGCAGCACCGCAAGCACCCTGGAGGTCGAGACCTGACAG
Organism: Actinomycetes bacterium; assembly: GCA_023417265.1. Lineage (GTDB taxonomy): Bacteria > Actinomycetota > Acidimicrobiia > Acidimicrobiales > Ilumatobacteraceae > Ilumatobacter. The sequence goes on from JAEZFY010000020.1 coordinate 3,911, forward strand.
GCACTCACCCCACCCGGGGGTGAACCAGCCGGGGCGCGCTCGGGCCCGGCCCGTAGGCTTGACGGACGGTATGAGCGCACAGCCCGAGAGCCCCGAAACCAACACTGACACTCCCCCGTTCCGGTACACGCCCGCGCTCGCCGCCGAGATCGAGACCCGCTGGCAGGACCGGTGGGACGCCGAGCACACGTTCGAGACGCCCAACCCGGCCGGCCCGTTGGGCGACCCCGAGTTGGCCGCCGCCCGGGGCCCCAAGCTGTTCGTGCTCGACATGTTCCCCTACCCGTCCGGGTCGGGTCTGCACGTCGGCCACCCGCTCGGGTTCATCGGCACCGATGTGTACGCCCGCTTCAAGCGGATGACCGGCCACAACGTGCTGCACACGATGGGGTTCGACGCGTTCGGCCTGCCCGCCGAGCAGTACGCCGTCAGCACCGGCACGCACCCTGCGGTCACCACCGCCGAGAACGTCGCCAACTACCGCCGCCAGCTGCGCCGGATGGGCCTGGCCCACGACCCGCGCCGCTCGATCGACACCACCGACCCGAGCTACTACCGCTGGACGCAGTGGATCTTCAAGCAGATCTTCAACGCCTGGTTCGATCCGGCGGCCGACGGCGGAACCGGCAAGGCCCGCCCGATCAGCGAGCTGATCGCCGAGTTCGAGGCGGGTGCACGGGCGACGCCCGACGGCACACCCTGGGCCGACCTGTCGGCGAAGCAGCGCGCCGACATCGTCGACGGGTACCGCCTCGCCTACGTGTCGGACGCCCCGGTCAATTGGGTGCCCGGCCTGGGCACCGTGGTCGCCAACGAGGAGGTCACCGCCGACGGGCGCTCCGACCGCGGCAACTTCCCCGTGTTCAAGCGCAACATGCGCCAATGGATGATGCGGATCACGGCCTACGCCGACCGCCTGATCGACGACCTCGACCTGCTCGACTGGTCCGACGCGATCAAGACGATGCAGCGCAACTGGATCGGCCGGTCCACCGGCGCCAACGTCGACTTCGCCAGCGCGGCCGGCGACCTCCGCGTGTTCACCACGCGCCCCGACACGCTGTTCGGCGCGTCGTTCATGGTGCTCGCCCCGGAACACCCGCTGGTCGCCGCCCTGACCACCCCCGAGCAGGCCGACGCGGTCGCCGCGTACCAACGCGCGGCGGAGCGCAAGAAGGACGTCGACCGTCAGGACGAGGGCCGCGAGAAGACCGGCGTGTTCACCGGTTCGTACGCCACCAACCCGATCACCGGCGAACCGATCCCCGTGTGGATCGCCGACTACGTGCTGATGGGCTACGGCACGGGGGCGATCATGGCCGTACCGAGCGGCGACCAGCGCGACTTCGAGTTCGCGCGCACGTTCGGCCTGCCGATCCCGGCGATCCAGCAGCCGCCCGACACGTGGTTCGCGGCCCGCGGCGTCACCCCGCAGCACGGTGCCGAGCTCGACACGTCGGCCTGGCCCGAGGCGTTCGTCGGCGACGCGCCGTACGTCAACTCGACCACGCCCGACGGCGAGCTCGACCTGTCGCAGTTCTTCACCAAGGTCGACGGCGTCGCGGCCGCCAACGCCTGGCTCGAGCGCCACGGCCGCGGGGCCGCCACCGTCACGTACAAGCTGCGCGACTGGTTGTTCAGCCGGCAGCGCTACTGGGGCGAGCCGTTCCCGGTGGTGTGGGACGCCGACGGCGTCGCCCACGTCGTGCCCGACACGATGCTGCCGGTCGAACTGCCCGACACCGACTCGTTCTCGCCGCGCACGTTCGACCCTGACGACGCCGACACCACCCCGGAGAGCCCGCTCGACCGGCTCGGCGACTGGGTCCACGTCACGCTCGACCTCGGCGACGGCCCGCAGCAGTACCGCCGCGACACGAACGTGATGCCGCAATGGGCCGGCTCGTGCTGGTACCAGCTGCGCTATCTCGACCCCACCAACGAGAACACCTTCGTCGACCCCGCGGTCGAGCAGTACTGGGTCGGCCCGCAACCCGACGTGCGCCCCGATCACCCGGGTGGCGTCGACCTGTACGTCGGCGGTGTCGAGCACGCCGTGCTGCACCTGCTGTACGCCCGCTTCTGGCACAAGGTGCTCTACGACCTGGGGTACGTGTCGTCGAAGGAGCCGTACGCACGCCTGTTCAACCAGGGCTACGTGCTGGCCGCCGCCTACAAGGACCCGCGCGGGATCTACGTCGACGCGTTCTCCGTCGAGGAGCGCGACGGCACCTACACGTATGCCGGCGAGCCGGTCACCCGCGAGATGGGCAAGATGGGCAAGAGCCTGAAGAACGGCGTGTCGCCCGACGAGATGTACGACGAGTACGGCGCCGACACGCTGCGCATGTACTTGATGGCCACCGGCCCGATGGACGCCAGCCGCCCGTGGGAGACCCGCGACGTGGTCGGCATGTACCGGTTCCTGCAGCGCCTGTGGCGCAACGTCGTCGACGAGCACACCGGCGACGTGGTGGTCACCGACGAAGCCCCCGGCGACGACCTGACCAGGCTCCTGCACCGCACGATCGACGCCGCCCGTACCGAGATGGACGCGCTCCGCTTCAACACCGCGATCGCCAAGCTGATCGAACTCAACAACGCCCTCACCAAGCGCGGCACGGCGCCGCGTTCGGTCGTCGAACCGCTGGTGCTGATGGCCGCCCCGCTCGCCCCGCACGTCGCCGAAGAGTTGTGGCAGCGGCTCGGCCACACCGAGTCGCTCACATACGCCGGGTTCCCCGCGGCCGACCCGGCGTGGCTGGTCGACGACACAATCGAGTACCCCGTGCAGGTCAACGGCAAGGTCCGTGGCCACATCACCGTCGCCGCCGACGCGCCGCAAGCCGACATCGAGGCAGCCGCACTCGCGGCGGTCGGCATCACCGACCCCAAGCGGGTGATCTTCGTCGCCGGGCGGATGGTCAACATCGTCGCCTGACGCGGCTGGCTACTTCTCGACGAAGCGGCGGGCGTTGACCGGTTTGTTGCGGATCGTCGCCCCGCTCAATGCGCGGACAACGTGGTCGACCTGTCCGTCGGGCACCCCGACGACGGAGTAGAACTCCGAAATCCGGATCGGGCCGATCTGCGAGCCGGGCAGGCCCGCCTGGTTGGCCACCGAACCGACCAGGTCGGCCGGGCGCACACCGGCCTTCTTGCCAACGTTCACGTACACGAATCCGGTGCCCGGTGACGTCCGTGGCCCGGCGCCCTCCCGGTCGCGGTGGCGGTCCTTCGGCTTGCGGTCGGTGCGCTCGGCGCGGAACGTCGGATCGGGGATCTCGTCGGTGTCGAGCGTGGCCCCGCCGGCCTCGTGGACGAGCTTGATCGCGCCGAGTGCGACCACCCACGGGTCCTCGTCGGCGAAGTGGTCGATCACGCTGCGGTAGTCGTCCAGATCGTCAGCGCCGAGCGCCTCGCTCAGGGCCTCGACGGTGAGCTCGACCTGGCGCTCGCGCAAGTCGGCCACCGAGGGCACCTTGGCGACCTCGATCGACCGCTTCATCAGCCGCTCGATGTTGGCGACCTGGCGCTTCTCGCGCGGTTCGGCGAGCGTGATCGCCACACCTTCCCGGCCCGCGCGCCCGACCCGCCCGATCCGGTGGACATAGCTCTCGGGCGCGGCGGGGACGTCGTAGTTGACGACGTGCGTGAGCGTGTCGACGTCGATCCCGCGGGCCGCCACGTCGGTGGCGAGGAGCAGTTCGGCCGAACCGTCGCGCAGGCGCGCCATCACCTTGTCGCGCTGCACCTGATCCATTCCGCCGTGCAGCGCCTCGGCGCGATAGCCGCGCCCGTTCATCGTGACCGTGAGATCGTCGACCTCGTAGCGGGTGCGGCAGAACACGATCGCCGCGGTGGGCGTCTCGATGTCGAGGATCCGCCCGAGCGCCATCGCCTTGTGGGCACGCTGGACGTAGTACACGGTCTGGCGGATCGATCCCTGCCCGGACTCGTCCTGGCTGCGGCCGATCTCGACGTGCACCGGCTCGCGCTGGTACTTGCGGGCGAGGGCGGCGATCCGGGGCGGCATCGTCGCCGAGAACAGCACGGTCTGACGCTCGCGGGGCGTGGCCTCGAGAATCGCCTCGATGTCCTCGGCGAAGCCCATGTCGAGCATCTCATCGGCCTCGTCGAGCACGACCGTGGCGATCTGGTCGAGCTTCAGCGACCCGCGCTTGATGTGGTCGATCGCGCGTCCGGGCGTGGCCACCACGATGTGCACGCCGCGTCGCAGCTGATCGAGCTGGCGGGTGATCGGCTGACCGCCGAACACGGGCAACACCTCGATGCCGAACCCCCGCCCGTACTTGAAGATCGCCTCGCTCACCTGCACGGCGAGCTCGCGGGTCGGGACGACGATCAGCGCCTGCGGTGTCTTCGCCGCGCCGGCACCGATCCGCTGCAGCAACGGCAGCGCGAAGGCGGCGGTCTTCCCGGTGCCCGTGGCCGCCTGGGCAACCACGTCGGCACCGCTGAGCACGAGCGGGATCGCCTCGCGTTGGATCGGGGTCGGCTCTTCGTAGCCGAGCCCGGTCAGCGCCGCGACCAGCTCGTCGGCCAGCCCGAGCGCTGAGAAAGCATCATTCACCCGGGCAGTCTGGCAGCGGCCAGGGCGCTCCGGACACGGCCCCGGCCGACATGTGGGACCAAAGGCCCCTTGACCCCCATCGCCCTTGGCGCGACACTCTGCTCAGAACAGATCCACGGGGACACACCTTCGGGGACGCAGACCCGCCCGGCGAACCGCACGGCTCGCCGATGCGGCTCCTGGTCCCGAAACCCATTCCGAGTTGTACGGATGGTCCCCGTGGATCTGGCGCGTCCGGGCCGCCGCGTAACCTGCCCACGTGCCCACCGCCGAATGCGTCACCGACCGCTCCAACCCGGCTCAGCGGGCCTGGGTGGCGCGCGCGGTCCAAGCCATCGACGCCGACGCCAACCGGTCGGCCGACACCCACCTGATCCGGCTCCGGCTCCCCGCTGCGCCCGACGTGCACCTGTACCTCAAGGACGAGAGCACCCACGTCACCGGATCGCTCAAGCACCGCCTCGCCCGCTCGCTGTTCCTGTACGCACTGTGCAACGGCTGGCTGCTGGAAGGGATGCCGGTGATCGAGGCGTCGAGCGGGTCGACGGCGGTGTCCGAGGCGTACTTCGCCCGGTTGATCGGGTGCGACTTCGTCGCCGTGATGCCGGGCAGCACCTCGCCCGAAAAGATCGAACTGATCGAACGTCAGGGCGGGCGCTGCCACCTCGTCGACGACCCCACCGCGGTGTACGCCGAGGCCGAACGCCTCGCCGCCGAACTCGGTGGGCACTACATCGACCAGTTCACCCACGCCGAGCGGGCCACCGACTGGCGCGGCAACAACAACATTGCCGAATCGATCTTCACCCAGATGGCGCGCGAGCCGCATTCGGTGCCGGAATGGGTGGTCACGGCCGCCGGCACGGGCGGCACGAGCGCCACGCTCGGCCGCTACATCCGCTACCGGGGCTTCGCCACCCGGCTGTGCGTGCCCGACCCCGAAGGTTCGGCGTTCTACGACGCGTGGTGCCGCTCCGACCCGGGCCACACGTCACCGGGCTCACGCATCGAAGGGATCGGCCGGCCGCGCGTCGAGCCTTCGTTCGTCGGCCAGGTGATCGACCGGATGATCCGCGTGCCCGACGAGGCGTCGGTCGCAGCCATGCGGGCAGCCGAGGCGTTGCTCGGGCGGCGGGTCGGGCCGTCGACCGGCACCAACCTGTGGGCGGCGTTCGAACTCGCCGCCGAACTCGCCGCCGACGGCGCGCAGGGGTCGATCGTCACGCTGTTGTGCGACGGCGGCGAGCGCTACGCCCACTCGTACTACGACGACGCGTGGGTGGCCGCCAAGGGCTGGGACCTCGCCGAACCAGCCGCCCAGATCGAACGCTTCCTCGCCACCGGCGTGTGGGCGTAAGCGTCAGCCGGCGATCTCGTCGAGCGCGGCCAGGAGCGCGCCGACGTTGCGGCGCCGGGCGGTGTGCCCCATCAGCCCGATGCGCCAGCCCTTGCCGGCCAGCTCACCGAGCCCGCCACCGATCTCGATGCCGTACTCGTTCAGCAGACGGGCCCGCACGGCGGCCTCGTCGATGCCTGCGGGCACGCGCACGGAGGTGAGCTGGGGCAGCCGGTAACCCTCCGCTGCGAACAGTTCGTAGCCGCGGGCCACGAGGCCGTCCTGGAGTGCCTGGCCGACCGTTGCGTGGCGAGCGAACGAGGCGTCGAGGCCCTCGTCGAGGAGGACGCCCAGCCCCGCGTGGAGGGCGTACACCATCGAGATCGGTGCGGTGTGGTGGTACGCCCGGGCGCCCTCACCGGTGACGTACTTGGCGATCATGTTGAGGTCGAGGTACCACGACTGCGGCGTCGGCCGGAGCGCCGCGATCGCCCGCGGCGACACCGTCAAGGGGGCGAGGCCCGGTGGCACGCCGAGGCACTTCTGGGTGCCGCTGTAGGCGATGTCGACGCCCCACTCGTCGATGCGGACGTCGATCCCACCGAGCGACGTGACGCAGTCGGCCAACAGCAGCGCATCGCCCTTACCGGCGCCGAGGGCAGCGATGTCGCTACGCACACCCGTGGACGTCTCGGCGTGGACGGCGGCGATCAGCTTCGGGTTCGGGTGGGCGGCGAGCACGCGCTCGACGTCGACCGGTTGCCCCCACGGGTGGTCGACCCGCACCACCTCGGCACCGCAGCGGGCGGCGACGTCGGTCATCCGCTGGCCGAACACGCCGTTGACCGCGATCACCACCGTGTCACCCGGCCCGACGAAGTTCACGAAGGCCGCCTCCATCCCGGCTGAACCGGTGCCGGACACGGCGAACGTGAGCGGATTGGTGGTACGGAACACCAGCCGCAGCCGCTCGGACAGCTCGTCCATCACGGCGATGAACGTCGGGTCGAGGTGGCCGAGCACCGGACGCGAGAAGGCTTCGATGACCTCCGGGGCAGGGTTCGAGGGGCCGGGGCCCATGAGGATCGGGTCAGCGTGACGCACGCGTCGACGGTAGCCCGCGGCGACGACCCTCACCCTGGTCGCTGGCTCGCGGAGCGATGGCTGGACCCGCCGAGCCCACCGGCCTCGGCGTAGCGTGCGCGCATGGCTGCCCCGGTACACGTGGAATCCGACGGGCCAGTACGGATCGTGACGATCGACCGGCCGCACGCCCGCAACGCCGTCGACGCCCCGACCGCGGCCCTGCTCACCGATGCCTTCGCCGAGTTCGAGGCCGACGACGACGCGCTGGTGGCGATCCTCACCGGGGCCGACGGCACGTTCTGCGCGGGAGCCGACCTGAAAGCGATCGGCAGCGGAAGCGGCAACCGGGTCGACGCCGACATGGCCGAACCCGGCCCGATGGGGCCGTCCCGGATGAAGTTCAGCAAGCCCGTACTTGCCGCCGTCGAGGGCTACGCCGTCGCCGGCGGGCTCGAGCTGGCGATGATGTGCGACCTGCGCGTCGCCGCCCGTGACGCCGTGTTCGGCGTGTTCTGTCGACGGTGGGGCGTCCCGTTGAGCGACGGCGGCACGGTGCGCCTCGCCCGCATGCTCGGGCACAGCCACGCGCTCGACCTGATCCTCACCGGGCGTCCGGTGAGCGGGGACGAGGCGCGCCTGATGGGCCTCGCCAACCGGCTCACCGAGCCCGGGGCGGCGCTCGCCGAGGCGCTCACGTTGGCGCACCAGCTCGCCGGGTTCCCGCAACGGTGCCTGCGCAGCGACCGCCGGTCGAGCTACGAACAGTGGGACCTACCGTTCGTCGACGCGCTCGCCAACGAGACCCAGCTCGGCCTCGAGGTCATCAGGTCGCGCGAGTCGCAGGACGGCGCGGCCCGGTTCGCGG
>JAEZFY010000032.1 GCA_023417265.1 Actinomycetes bacterium
GTCGAGGCGCGCGTACGGTGCCAGCGCGGCGTGTGGCGGGGGGCCGGGCACGGGTCCTTCGGTCGGGTCGAGCACCTGCGCGGCGTAGGCCCACAGGCGGGCGTGGACGCCGCGCAGGGCACGCCGGTACGGCTCGTCGGTGCGGAACGGCGAATCGTCTGCGGATGCCTCGGCGAGCGCCAGCAGTTCGGCGGTCGGTGCGACCAGCCGGGACGTGACGGAGAGCTCGCGGGCGAGCGCGTGGACGCCGGCGAGGTGGTGCCCGAGCGCCATCCGGGCCTGCGCCTCGACCGCCAGCCGGACGACCGGTGCGGTGACGAACGGGTTCCCGTCGCGGTCGCCGCCGATCCATGATCCCATCGCCACCGGGCGGCGTGCCGCCGCGGGGGCACCGGTGTGGGCGATCGCGAGCGTGTCCAGGTCGGCGAGCAGGGCCGGCATGACGGCGAAGATGCTCGACTCGTAGTAGCGCAGCGCTTCGTGGATCTCGTCGCGCACACGCAGTTTCGACATGCGCACCATCGCCGTGTGCCACAGCGTCACGACGGCGAGGCGCAGCTCGGCGTCGACCTCGGCCAGTTCGGACGGGCTGTCGGTGGCCCGTCGGCGTTGGGCGAGCAGGGTCGCCACCCGGTCGACCTGGGCGAGCACCGTCTGCCGGCGCACCTGCGTGGGGTGGGCGGTGATCACCGGGCTCACCTGCAGCTCGGACAGTTCGGCACGCACCCGTTCCGGCGTGACGGCGAGCGCGGCGAGGCGCTCGAACGTGGCCCGCAGCGTGCCGTCCCGGGCGGGGCCGTCGGGCTGGTCGAGGTAGTGCCGACGGCGTCGTTCGAGGTCGAGGTCCTCGGCCGTGTTGGCGAGTTGCGAGAGCCATCCGAAAGCCCGGATCAGGTGCAGCTGATCGTCGGCGCTGGCCCCGTCGAGCGCGGCGGCAATCCCGGCCAGCGGCACCCGGCCGTCGCGCCGCTCGGCCACGGCCAGTTGGCGCACGCGCTCGATCAGATCGAACGTCGCCTGCCCGGCCTGCTCGCGCACGACCTCGCCGAGCAGCCCGCCGAGCAGGCGGATGTCGGCCGAGTCGGTGCTCATTGCCCGGCGAGTTCGGCGACGACCGGGGCGAACGACTCGAGCTCGGCCTCGCCGACGAGCACGTAGCTGAACCCCCAGCGTTGGCGGCGGGCGAGCAGGTCGTCGATCAGCTTGGCGGGCGGGCCGATCAGGGCGAACGGCGACGCCGCGATCATCTCCGTCGGACGGCTGGTCATCTCGGCGATGAAATCGGTGGCGCCGGTGACGTCCTCGGTGATCGCGTTCATGAACACCCGGACGCTCAGCTCGATCGCTTCGAGGCGGCCCGCCGCGGCGGCCGATTCGGTGATCCAGGAGAGTTTGTCGTCGACCGCCTCCGCCGACATCGAGTCGATCACCGCGCTGTCGACCTTGCCGGTACGCAGGTCGCCGTTGACACCGACGATGTCGGCGTTTGCGGCCGCGAACCGCAACACCCGCGGGGCGCCGCCGCCGATCAGCACAGGAGGCGGCTGCTGAATCGGCTTCGGGAGCCCGTCGTAGTCGGTGACCGTGTAGTGCTCGCCGCGGAACGAGAACGGTTCGGCCCCGAGCGCCTGCTTGATGACGGCAAGGCCTTCGATGAACCGGCTGACCCGTACGCCGGGCGGGTCGTAGGGGATCCCCGAAGCGCGGTAGTCGCTCTCCATCCAACCGGCGCCGAGACCGATCTCGACGCGGCCCTCCGACAGCACGTCCATCGTCGCCAGCTCCTTGGCGAGCACGACCGGATGCTTGTAGTCGTTGTCGAACACGAGCGCCCCGAGCCGCAGCGTGGTGGTGGCGTCGGCGGCGCACTGCAGCGCTGGCACGGGCGCGAACTGGTTGTCGAAGTGGTCGGGCATCGTCAGCGTCGAGTAACCGAGTGCCTCGGCGCGGCGGGCCACCTCCTCGAGCGCGGCGCGGCTGGTGGTGGGCTTGGCCTGGATACCGAAGCGGAACGGCCGATCGCGGGGGAGACGGGGCGCGGACATGGTGCCGCACGGTAGTGCGATGCCGGGCGCGGCGGGGCGGGGGTGCGTAAGGTCGGCGGCCGTGGTGCGGCTGTTCTCCTCCCGGTCGCGGTTGGGCTCGATCGCCCGGCTCGGCCCCGTGGTGCTCGCCGCCGCGTTGCTGATCACGGCCACCACCGCCGCGGTGGCCCCGCGCATGTGGCGGATCGCCAACGCCCACACGGAGACCCCGGTCGAGCTGCCCGAGTTCGCCGAGCTCTCGCAGCGCACGTACGTCTACGACGCGGCCGGCCAAGAGATCGCCTTCTACGAGGTGGAGAACACGCAACCGGTCGAGCTCGACACCGTGCCCGAGCACGTGATCGCCGCGTTCCTCGCGGTCGAGGACAACCAGTACTGGTCGCATCATGGGGTCAACGTGCGCTCGCTGTTCCGGGCGGTGCTGTCGAACTTCGCCACCGAGGGGCCGATCCAGGGGGCATCGACGATCACGATGCAGGTCGTCAAGAACGACTACCTGGCGGGGTTCGCGCGCGACGGCCGCTACAAGCTGCTGCAGATCGTGTACGCCGTGCGGCTCGAGAAGCACCGCAGCAAGCAGGAGATCCTCGAGCGCTATCTCAACACGGTGTTCTTCGGGCAGAACTCATACGGCGTCGGCGCGGCCGCCGAGACGTACTTCGGTAAGCCGGTCAACGAGCTCACCTACGTCGAGTCGGCGTTCCTCGCCGGGCTCGTCCAGGCACCGTCCACGTACGACCCGATCACCAACCCCGAGCGCAGCCGCGAGCGCTTCACGCAGGTGCTCGACCGGCTCGAGCGCGATGGCCACTTCACCCCCGAGGAACGGCTCGCGATCGACGAGACGTTCGTGCTTCCCGAGCGCGTGCGTCGCCGTCCCGAGACCCAGCTCGCGCGCACCTACTTCACGGAAGCCTTGCGCGACTTCCTGCTCAACCGCTCCGACATCCTCGGTGAGACGTACCAGGAGCGCTACACGCGCCTGCATCGCGGCGGGCTGCGGATCCACACCACGCTCGACCCGGTGATCCAGGCCCGCGCCGAAGAGGCACGCAACCAGCTCCCCGGCAATCTCGTCGGCATCGACGCGGCGATCACGTCGCTCGACACGCGCAGCGGGGCGATCCGGGCGATGGTGGGCGGGCAGGGGTTCATCACCGGCAAGCGCGAGGTCAACCTCGCGCTCGCCCCGAGCCAGACCGGTTCGAGCATCAAGATGTTCATCCTCGCCGCCGCCCTGCAGGCCGGCGCGACGCCCGAGGACGTGATCAACGCCGTGCACCCGTGCACGCTGCCGAACCCTGGCGATCCGGTCGAGCCGACGTTCACCACGCGCGGCGGGGTCAGTGGCGGTTCCGCCGACACGCTGCGCGGCATCACCGTGCGCTCGATCAACTGCGGGTACTTGCGGCTCGGCCAGATCGTCGGCCTCAACCGGATGGTCGACACGGTGTACCGGATGGCCGGCAACCCGTACCTGTACCGGGGCCAGTCGCCCGACGCCCGCGAACCGATCATGCCGTACCCGTCGTTCGCCACCGGCGCCAACGAGTTGAGCACGCTCGACATGGCCGCCGGGATCCAGACGATCGCCAACGAGGGCGTGCACATGCAGCCCTACTACGTGGAGTACATCGACAACGCCCGCGGCGAGCGCGTGTACACGCACCACGACCCGGGCGAGCGGGTCCTGTCCCGCGAGGTCGCGCTGACGACGATCGACGTGATGAAAGGGGTGCTCACCGGCGGCACGGCGCGGCGCGAACTCGCCGAGTTCGCCGAGCGTCGCCCGGCGTTCGGCAAGACCGGCACGCAGATGAGCAACTGGACGGCGTACTTCGTCGGCGCCACACCGGCACTGTCGTCCGCTGTGCTCGTGCGCGACCCCGACCGCTACACGGCGATGGAGAACATCCCGGAGTTTCTCGCGGCGGGTGTCGACAACGTCCAGGGCGGTACGTTCCCGGCCCGCATCTGGGGCGCGTTCATGGAGAACGTCGGGCTCGAACAGGGCGTCGCCGACTGGCCGCCACCGCCGCCGCCGCCCCGCCGAGCGGCGCGCCTGTACCTCCCCGGCAACGAGTGCCTCTACCAGATCGTGGGCTACCAGCCGGGCGCCGTCGTGCCGCCGCCCGAGGCGGGGCCGAGCGGGTTCGCGT
>JAEZFY010000089.1 GCA_023417265.1 Actinomycetes bacterium
GGATCTTCCAGTCCTCGGTGAGGTACTGCTTGTACTCACGCTCGGAGAACCAGCGGCTCTTCCAGTCGGTGCTCACGCCGAGGCGGAAGCCGTAGGGGTTGATCTTCTGACCCATGGATCAGCCTTCTTCCGTTTCGTCGCTGGCGCTGTTCTCGGGCGTGGCGGGCTTCCCGAACCCGGCTGCCTCGGCGTGCTCGGCCGTGTCGAACCACACCTCGGCCTTGGTGATCGCGTAGTAGCGGGTGCCGGGCTCGTGGTACAGCATCGAGTCGGCGTTGCCCTTGATGGGGTGCGTGTCCGGCCCGTTGCCGTCGGCATCGGGCAGCACCGAGCCGGGCCACTCGCCGCGCTTGAATGCTCCTTCGTCGCTGCGCTCCTCACGCCGCTCCGACTCGTCGCTGGCGCTTCCCTCGTCGGTTTCGACCGAGTCGCTGACATCAGCGAACGCTTGCGGCGCATCTTCGGTCGTGCCGTCGCCGGTGTCGATGGTGTCGTCGAGATCGACCTTGCCTTCGGCGGGGTCGGTGGCGTGCACGCCGATCGCCTCGACGGCTTCGACCTCGGTCTCTTCGGCAGCGCCCGGGGCGCCGGCCTTGGGGGCTGGGGCGCGCTGGCGGCGGCGCTCGACGCGCGCCCGGCGGCTGGCGGCCGAGCTGCCCGAGGCACCCTCGGAGCGGGCCTGCTCGACGGCGAGGCGCTGCTCGCTCATGCGGGCGACGACCACGGTGATGTGGCACGTGCGCTTGCGGATGCGGGTGGCGCGGCCGCGGGCCCGGGGGCGGAAGCGGCGCAGCGTGGCACCTTCGTCGGCGAAGCAGGCGAGCACGAACAGCTCGTCGGCGTCGCCGAGGTAGGCGGCGTTGTTGGTGTCGCTGGCGTTGGCCACCGCGCTGGCGAGCACCTTGCGGACGTCGTGGGCGGCGCCGCGCTCGGTGAACTGGAGCACCTCGTCGGCGCGCGTGACCGGCAGGCCGCGCACGAGATCGAGCACGGCGCGGGCCTTGCTGGCCGAGCCGCGGACGTGCTTGGCGGTGGCCTTGGTGCCGTGGCGGTCACCCGCCAGATACTGGGCGTGGGTCTGCCCCTCGTTGAGCTTCGCTCCGCGTGCCATCAGCGCCGCGCCCCCTTCTCCTGACCGGCGTGGTACTTGAACGTGCGGGTCGGGCTGAACTCACCGAGCTTGTGGCCGACCATCGACTCGGTGACGTACACCGGGACGTGCTTGCGGCCGTCGTGGACGGCGATCGTGTGACCGACCATGTCGGGGATGATCGTGGAGCGACGCGACCAGGTCTTGATGACCTTGCGCTCGCCGGCGGCGTTCTGTGCATCGACCTTCTTGAGCAGATGGTCGTCGACGAACGGGCCCTTCTTGAGACTGCGTGACATTTCCTGACTCCCTTACCGCCGGCCCTTGCCGGTGCGGCGACGACGGACGATCAGCTTCGAGCTGGCCTTCTTCTTGCGGCGGGTCCGGCTCTCGACCTTGCCCCATGGCGAGGTGGCCGGGCGGCCACCGGAGGTACGACCCTCACCGCCACCCATCGGGTGGTCGACGGGGTTCATGGCGACGCCGCGGGTCTGCGGCTTGACGCCCTTCCAGCGGTTACGGCCGGCCTTGCCGATCTTGATCAGCTCGTGCTCGCTGTTGCCGACCTCGCCGACCGTGGCGCGGCAGTCGATCGGGACGCGCCGCATCTCGGTCGAGGGCATACGCAGCGTGGCGTACTCGCCCTCCTTGGCGACGAGCTGCACGGCGATCCCGGCCGAACGGCCGATCTTGCCGCCCTGGCCGGGACGCAGCTCGACGTTGTGAACGGTGGTACCGACCGGGATGAAGCGCAGCGGCAGGGCGTTGCCGGGCTTGATGTCGGCCCCGTGGCCACTCTCGACCCGATCGCCGACACTCAGGCCCTTGGGGGCCAGGATGTAGGCCTTCTCGCCGTCGCTGTAGTGCAACAGGGCGATCCGGCAGGTGCGGTTGGGGTCGTACTCGATGGCCGCGACCTTGGCGGTGACGCCGTCCTTGGTGCGCTTGAAGTCGACCACGCGGTAGCGCTGCTTGTGGCCGCCGCCGCGGTGCCGCGACGTCTTGCGCCCGTAGGCGTTGCGGCCACCGGACTTCGACTTGCTGGCCAGCAGCGACTTCTCGGGCGTCGACTTCGTGACTTCGCTGAAGTCCGACGACGTCTGGAAGCGACGGCCGGGGCTGGTGGGTTTGCGGATGCGAATCGCCATGACGATCAGTCCTTGCGTCTCAGTTCTCGAACAGCGGGATCTCGCCCGCTGCCAGGGTGACGATCGCCCGCTTCGTGTCGGGCTTGCTGCCGCGGCGGTTCGAGTTGCGCACGCGGGTCGCCTTGCCCTTGCGGACCAGGGTGTTGACGTTGAGCACCTCGACGCCCCAGATCGCCTCGACCGCGTCGCGGATCTCGGGCTTGCTGGCCGACGGATGCACCTTGAACGTGTAGGTGCCGGCCTCCATGAGGGCGTAGCTCTTCTCGCTGACGACCGGGGCGATGATGATGTCGCGCGGATCCTTCATCACTTCACTTCCTCAGGTGCGGTGCTCGGCAGCACCGACTCGGTGAACACGACCCACTCGTTGCAGAGCACGTCGTAGGCGTTCAGTTCGCCGGGGGCGATCAGCTGCACGTCGGGCAGGTTGCGGAAGCTCAGCGCCGCCGCGGCGTCGTCGCGGCCGACGACCACGAGCACCTTGCCGGTGATGCCGAGGTCGGCCAAGGCGGCCTTGGCAGCCTTCGTGCTGGGCGTGTCCCAGCCCCACTCGCGGACGACGACGACCTTGTCGGCGGCGGCCCGGTCGGACAGCGCCGAGCGCAACGCCAGGCGGACTTCCTTCTTGTTGACCTTGACGGCGTGGCTGCGCGGCTTCGGGCCGAGGGCGATGCCACCACCGCTGTACTGCGGGGCGCGGATCGAGCCCTGGCGAGCGTTGCCGGTGCCCTTCTGGCGGTACGGCTTGGCGCCACCACCGCGGACTTCGCTGCGGGTCTTGGTGCTCTGCGTGCCGGCCCGGCGGGCCGCCAGCTGGGCGGTGACGACCTGGTGCATGACCGGGACGTTGGGCTGCACGCCGAACGTGCCCGGGTCGAGCGTGACCGTGCTCTTGGTGATGCTGCTCTTGGCCATGACGCTCAGCCCTTCGCGTTCTTGACAGCGACCTTGGCGGCCGTGCGGACGGATACGACGCCACCGTTCGGGCCGGGCACCGAGCCCTTGATCAGCAGCACGTTGCGCTCGGCGTCGGAGTCGACGACCTCGAGGTTCAGCGTGGTGACCGATTCGTGGCCCATGTGGCCGGCCATCCGCATGCCCTTGAAGACGCGGCCGGGGAACGAGCACTGGCCGATCGAGCCGGGGGTGCGGTGGTTGCGGTGGTTACCGTGGCTGGCGCCCTGGCCCTTGAAGTTGTGGCGCTTCATGCCGCCGGCGAAGCCCTTGCCGCGGCTCGTGCCGGTGACGTCGACGATCGTGCCGGCGGGCACGGCCTCGACCGTGATCTCCTGGCCGACCGCGTAGCCGTCGACGTTGTCGAGGCGCAGTTCGACGAGGCGCTTCCCGGGCTGCACGCCGGCCTTGGCGTAGTGCCCGGCCTTCGGCTTGGAGAGCTTCTTCGCGTCGCGGTACCCGTAGGTGACCTGGAGGGCGTTGTAGCCGTCGCGGTCGGCGGTCTTGATCTGGACGACGCGCATCGGTTCGACACGGAGCACCGTGACCGGGACGACCTTGTCGTCGACCCACTTCTGCGTCATCCCGACCTTCTCGCCGAGAATCACTGTTGCTGCCATTGCGGCTGTTCCTTGCTGTTGATCGAGCCCCGGAGGGCTATCCACTGCGTGTTTGATCTCACGCAAATGCTCCGCCGACCCCTCGATTCGCTGAGGGTCCTGCGGAGCATCCGGTCAAGTTGTCGCCGTGAGGTCCCGCCGGTCGGATACCGGCGGCTCACACGGACATCGATTGCGAATGTGTCGTGTTGTGCTTCGTGGTGGCGGGAAGCCCGCCAGGCACGGCTAGGAGATGCTATCGGGGCAGCAACGGCGCGCCAACAGGCGCGTCGCCTCACCGTGTTGCGGGCCGTGACGTTGGTCACAGCCGGCCGGCCCGGCGACCGTCAGCGTGTGGTTTTCCCGGATGCGCCGGCCGTCCGGGCGCGCTTGGGTGGAGCCATGCGCCGATCGTTCGTCGTCCACGCCCTGGCCCTTCCCGCGCTCGCCGTCGCCGTGCTCGCCGGCGCGGCGGGCGTCTCCGGGCTCGCCGGAGCCCCCACCGCGGCGGCAGCCTCGCCGGCGGCGAACGAGTACCACGGCGTGACGCCGCGGCGCTACCTCGACACGCGACCCGGCGAAGCCACGTTCGACGGAGCGTTCGGCGGGAACGGGCGCATGGCCGGCAACGCCGGGGTCGTGGCGCTCGCGGTGGGCGGGCGTGGCGAGATCCCTGCCGATGCCGTGGCCGTCGCCCTCAACGTCACGGCCACCGACGCCACCGCCAACGGGTACGTCACGGTGTGGCCGTGCAACGCCAAGATCCCGACCGCCTCCAATCTGAACTACACGCGCGGCCAGACCGTGGCCAACGCGGTGATCAGCGGGGCCGACTTCGAGGGCCGCATCTGCCTGTACGCGAAGGCGCCCGTGCACGTCGTGGTCGACGTCGTCGGCTACTTCCCGGCCACCTCCACCTACCGGCCACTCGTGCCCCAACGTCTCCACGACAGCCGCTTCGGCCCGTGCAACGGGGCGTGGAACTCGAGCGAGGTGGCCGGCTTCGCGTACCCCCTGTACGCCGCCGACGCCGAACCTGAGTGCACCAGCCCGTACCCGGACGGCCCGATCGAGGTGCCTGCCGACGCCGAGGCGGCGGTGCTCAACCTGACCGCCGTCACCACGGCCGGTGCCGGATACATCGCCACCCGCGACTGCCAGGACAAGACGGGCCTCCCGCGCACGTCGACCGTGAACTTCGACCGGGCCGGACAGGTGCTGCCCAATCTCGCCGTCGCCCCGATCACGAACATCCCCGACGACCCGGGCTCGATGTGCTTCGACCAGAAGGCCAGCGGACACTTCGTGATCGACGCCTTCGGCTACTTCCCGGCCGGCTCGGGCTACACCGCCGCCAACCCGGTGCGGCTCGTGGACACACGCCCGACGGGAACCACCGTCGACGGGATCGACGCCCGCACCGACCGGCTCGGGCGCTTCGCCGAGCGGGCGTTCTCGATCGCCGGCCGCAACGGCGGCGCGATCCCATCCGTCGGCGCCGCCGTCGTCAACGTCACCGTCACCGGCGCCGACCAGGCGGGATGGGTCGCGCTCTACCCGTGCGGTACCGAGCCGAGCACCTCGACCATCAACTACGGCGCCGGGCGGACCCTGTCGAACGCGGCCTTCGTCACCCCGGGCGCGGGCGGCCAGGTGTGCTACCAGGCGAGCCAGCCGGTGCACGTCATCGTCGACCTGGCCGGCTGGTTCTGACGGGCCGGTGCGGCGCGTCTCCGGCGGTACCGGCCGGTTTGTAGCGTGCGCAGCGATGGGGAGGGGGCGGCGCGTCGCCGCAGCGCTGGTGGCCGCGGCCGGCCTGGCCGGGAGCGCCTGGGCCGCACCGGGCACGGCCCCGGCCAC
>JAEZFY010000120.1 GCA_023417265.1 Actinomycetes bacterium
CCCGACGCCAACGACACCATCAACAACGAAGTCGCCGACATCCCCTACGTGAAAGCCGAGATCCAATCGATCTTCATCGACGACGTCGCCAGCGTCGTCGAAGACGGCTTCGTCACCCGCGAGGATCTCTGCGCCGACATCGAGGACCTCTGCACGGCGAACGGCATCTGACGCAGCGCCGTCGTCATCCACGTCAGTAACTTGGTCCGTGGCCGCCTCGTTCGCCCCGTGTGGGCGGGGCGGCCACGGACTGCTTTTCAGTCACCATCCGGGGGGTTTCACGCGTGAGTTCTGACACGCCGATCCTGCAAGTTCGCGGGGTCAACAAGTCGTTCGGGCCCGTGCACGTGCTGCACGACGTCGACTTCACCGTCTATCCGGGCACCGTCACCGCGCTGGTGGGCGACAACGGGGCCGGCAAGTCGACGCTCGTCAAGACGATCACCGGGATCTATCCGAAGGACTCGGGCGAGTTCTTGTTCGACGGGTCGCCGGTCGACATCACCGGGCCGAAGGACGCCGCCCGGCTCGGCATCGAGGTCGTGTACCAGGATCTCGCCCTGTGCGAGAACCTCGACATCGTGCAGAACCTTTTCCTCGGCCGCGAGCGCACGCGCCTCGGGATGCTCGACGAGCGGACAATGGAGCAGATCACTCGCGAGACGCTGGCGCGCCTGTCGGTGCGCACCGTGAAGAGCGTGCGCACACCGGTGTCGTCGTTGTCGGGCGGTCAGCGCCAGACGGTGGCGATCGCCAAGGCGGTGCTGTGGAACTCGCGGGTGGTCGTGCTCGACGAGCCGACCGCCGCGCTCGGCGTGGCCCAGACCCGCCAGGTGCTCGACCTCGTCCGGCGGCTCGCCGCCGAGGGCCTCGGGGTCGTGATCATCTCGCACAACATGAACGAGGTGCTCGAAGTCAGCGACCGGGTGGCGGTGATGTACCTCGGCCAACTCGCTGCCGAGATCGAGGTCACACCCGAGACCACGCGCGAGTTCCTCGTCGAGCTGATCACGAGTGGCCGATCCGGATCGGTCGGCATCAAGCAGGAGGTCTCGATCTGATGGCCGATCAGGTGACCCTCACGGACCGCAGCGGAGCGCTCAGCGACTTCGCCCTCGACACCCGGCCGCGCTCGCTCGGGAGCGTCGTCTCGGAGGCGATCGGCCGGGTGAAAGGCGGCGAGCTCGGGTCGCTGCCGGCGATCCTTGCGATCGCCGCGCTGGTCGCGATCTTCGGGTACGCCAACTCGAACAGCTTCCTGTCGTTGCTCAACTTCGCCAACCTGCTCGAGCAGGCGTCGGCCGTGGTCGTGATCGCGATGGCGATCACGTTCGTGTTGATCCTCGGTGAGATCGACCTCGCTGCGGGCTTCACGGCCGGGGTCTCGGCGGCGGTGCTGGCGACCCGGCTGCAGCACTGGTCGCTCGTTCCGGCGGTGGTCGTGGCCGCCTTGGTGGCGCTCGTGCTCGGAGCGTTCACCGGCTTCATGGTGGCCAAGGTGGGGATCCCGTCGTTCGTGGTGACGCTCGCCAACTTCTTGCTGTTCCAGGGGATCCTGCTGCAGCTCGTCAAGGACGGCGGGGCGGTGCGGATCAGCAACCAGACCATCAAGGACATGGTCGGTGGCAGCCTCACGCCCGGAGAGTCGTGGGTGTTCGTCGGGGTCGCCCTCGGGCTGTACGGGCTGAGCCTGCTGCTGCGGCGGCAGTCGTCGCACGGTGCGATCCCGATGTCGCTGGTGGCGATCAAGTGGCTTGCCGCGGCGGCGGTCGGCATCACCGCCACGGCGATGCTCAACAACAACCGCGCGCTGCCGACCGCGCCGAACCCGATCCGCGGGCTGCCGGTGGTGATCCCGTTGACGATCCTGTTGCTGATCGTGCTCACGTTCGTCCTCAACCGCACGACCTACGGGCGTCATCTCTATGCGGTCGGCGGCAACGCCGAGGCGGCCCGCCGGGCCGGTATCAACGTCACCTGGATCCGCTTGTCAGCGTTCGCGATCACCGGGCTGATCGCCGGGATCGGCGGGGCGTTCCTCGCCTCGCGGGTCGACTCGGTCGACGCCAACACGGGCGCCAACGACACGCTCCTGCTCGCCGTCGGTGCGGCCGTGATCGGCGGCACGTCCCTGTTCGGTGGCCGCGGCCGGATCATCAACGCCGTGCTCGGCGGGATCGTGCTGGCGTTGATCCCGAACGGGTTGCCGCTCGTCGGCCGCCGTGACCTGCCCGGCCTCGGCGAGGTGAACTTCAGCAGCTCCGGCACGAAGTTCATCTGCGCCGGCCTGGCGCTGCTGCTGGCCTCGTCGGTCGACGCGCTCAGCCGCAAGCGCGCCGCCTGACGCCCCGCGTGCGGTTCGGGCGTCCGACGCCCGAACCTTCACGCAACCATCGGGGTCAGTCGAACGACATCGGTGGGTACTTGTCGGTGAGCAGGAACATGTACGCGTTGAGGCGCGTGGCCGCCCGGAGCCCCTTGAGCACCCAGCTACGCAAACCGTCGGGCCACTTGCCGGTGAACAGCACGGCGAAGAAGCCGACGAACCAGCAGATCGCGGCGACGATCATGATCAGGTAGGTGACGATCACGGCCGGGATCATCCAGATCAGGCGCAGGCCGACGGTGAGCCGGTTGCGATTGTCGAGTTCGGGCGCCAGGTCGGTGCGCGCCGGGTAGCCGCCCGGATCCTCGGGGGTGGTGGTGAACTCGAACGGCGGGTACTGCTCGTGCAGGAAGCCGACGTACGTACCGACCCGGTTCGAGTAGCGCACGTACATGCAGCTCATGTTCGCCAGGCCGGCCGGCAGCTTGCCGGTGAACACGATCGCGAACCAGGAGATCAACGCGCACACCTGGGCGACGATGCCGATCACGTACAGCACGACGAAGTGCGGGATCGCCATCAGCCAGTGCACGAGCGGGCGCCAGTTGGCGATCTTGTCGGGCGAGTCGACCGTGAGCACGGCCGGATAGTCGGCGGTGCCCGGGGTGGCCGGCGACGCGGTGCCGTAGGCGGGTGGTGGCGGCGGGGCGGCCGGCATCGCCGCCGGTG
>JAEZFY010000129.1 GCA_023417265.1 Actinomycetes bacterium
CGTCGCCGCGATCGCCGACCTTGAGGCCGACCAGATTCGCCGTTCCCGTGCCCGCGGCGGGCGTGGCTGCCGGCTGGCCACGGTCGGCCGGCTCGTCGACGGTCACCGGCTGGACGGGCGTGACCGCCGGGCCACCCGCGTTCGCCTGGCCGAGGGCCGCCGCGGTGGCGGCGTTGACGCTGCCGGATGGGTAGTAGCCGAGCTGGCGCTGGAACTGCTTGACGGCCGCCGTGGTGCCGGCGCCGTACACGCCGTCGGCTCCGCCGGCGACGGCGATGCCGCGGTTGATCAGGTTCTGCTGGAGTTGCCGGACGGCGTCGCCCGTGGCGCCCTGGGCGAGCCCGACGAACGGGTTGGCGAGCAGGCCGAGCGCGATCGCGGTGGCGTTGGTGACCGTGCCGTTGGCGTTGAGGCCCTGGCTCGTCTGGAACTGCTTGAGCGCGCGCTCGGTGCCGGCGCCGAAGACGCCGTCGGCGCCACCGGCCACGGCGTAGCCCTTGGCGATCAGTGCCTCCTGCACGCGGCGTACGGGGTCGCCGGTCGCGCCGAGGCGCAGGCCGGTGACCGACGTGGCCGGGGCCTCGGCGTGGGCAATGCCGCTCGGAACGGCCACCACGGCGGCCAGCGACCCGAGCGTCAATGCCGAGGCGAGCGCCACTCGAGCACGTCGGTGGGCCCCCCAACTCGACTTGACATAACGGGGATTATGGGCGGCTCGCCGACTCATGTGGATCACTGTAGGGGCCAGTTAGGAAACTCTCAAGTAGATGTTGAGAGTTTGCGACGGATGGCACAGTGGTCGTACGTGCACCGACCGCGACCGGCACAACCGCATACTCGACGCTCCCGGGCAGGTTGCTCGGCGCCCTGAGCTGGGCGGACGCGCTGTGGAACGACTTCGGCACCCGACGTGTGCCGCGAGTTGACCGAGATCCCGGGCACTCCGGGAGCACCCGCGGTTACGTCATGACGAAATGCCGGCGGCGCTGCCGGGCCGCAACTCCCGGTCGCGCAGAGGCCGTGCCGCTGCCAGCAGCCAGCCGATGATGCTGCGCAGTTCGGCCACCCCGTGCTCGCCGTCGGCAAGGTCGCGCTCGGTGTCCTCCACTGCGCACGCCAGCACGTACAGGTCGTCGTGTAGCGCGTCGAGCTCGTGGCGGGCGATCACCAACTCGTGTTCGCTCAGCTGCAATTCCGCCGAGCGCTGCTGGGCAACCCAGTTCCACTGGCGGCACTTCTGTGAGCAGAACTTGGCCGGGCGTCCTGGGCCGGAGCGCTCGGGGAGCGCGCGCCGGCACCACGCGCAGCGCACCAGTGCCAATCGCTCCCCCGCGCTCGCCCGCTCCCCGAATTCCGTCATGACGGAATCGTGGCACGTCACCGACGGGCCGCCGCGGATACCCGTCGGGCCGCGCCGATACCCTCACAGCGGTGAGCGCGCCAGGCGGATATGTGCGGGCGATCGACGGCCTGCGCGCCCTCTCGGTCGTCGCCGTGCTGCTGTTCCACGCCGGCGTCCCGGGCGCCTCCGGCGGCTACCTCGGCGTGTCGGTGTTCTTCACGATCTCGGGCTACGTGATCACCCGCTCGCTGGTCGCCCGGGCCGACGCTCGGCACGGCCGGGCCCCGCTCGCACTCGGTCAGTTCTATGCCCGGCGGGCCCGCCGTCTGCTGCCCGCCAGCCTGGCCACCATCGTGGTGTGCGCCGTCCTCGCCCGGCTCGGCGCGCTCCCCAGCCTGAGTGGGCAAGCGCTGCGCTGGACCACGCTGCACGGCGCCAACTGGTACCAGTGGGACAGCGGCAGCGATTACGCCGCGCTGTTCGCCGGGCAGGGTGGCGATCGCGACCCGCTCGTGCACTTCTGGTCACTGGCGATCGAAGAGCAGTTCTACGCGGTGTGGCCGCTCGTGATGCTCGTCGTCCTGCGGCTCCCCCGACGGGGGCGCCTCTGGACGGTTACCGCGCTCGCCGCCGGCCTCGCCGGCGTGACGATCGCCCTCGGTGACAGCGGCGACCCGCGCACCGCCTACTACCACACCCTGTTCCGGGTGCCCGAGATCCTCATCGGGTGCGCATTGGCCGTGTTGGTCGGCACCGTCTCCCTCGGTGCGCACACCCGGCGGGCGGCTGGGTTGGTCGGGCCGGCGGGCCTCGTCGCGCTGGCCGTGGCGGTGATCGCGACCGACAGCGGCTCGGGAGCGTGGCCGTATCGCGGCCTGCTGCCGCTGCTCGCGGTGGTGTCGGCGGCCGTGATCTGGGCGGCGTGCGTGCCCGGCCGGTTCGCCGCCGCGCTCGCGTGGCGGCCACTCGTCGAGCTCGGGCGGATCAGCTACGGCGTCTACCTCTTCCACTGGCCGATCTTCGTCATCTTGCTCGAACGCGGGTGGTCGTGGGCCGCCGTCGCCGGCGTCGGGATCCCGCTTGCCGTGACCCTCGCCGGGTTGTCGTTCCACGGCGCCGAGCTGCCACTCACACGAATCCGTGGTGCGGTGCGTCCGACACTCGCCACCGGGCTGGCGGCGATGCTGCTCGTGCTCGGTGTCGTCACCCTGACCGCCGGGCGATCGGCACCCGCCGTCGCCCTGCCCGAACTCGACCCGGCGGTGCTCGCCGCGGTCGACTTCGTCCCGGGGACGGCGTCCCCCTCCAGCTCCCCCTCCAGCTCCCCCTCCCCAACCGGCGCCGCAGCCAGCACCGCACCGGCCACGACCACCCCGGCGGCCACGGCCACCCCGGCGAGCACGCCCGCGTCAGCTGCCGACACGACCGGTAGCACGACCAGCAGCACGAGCACCACGACGGCCGCCCCGCGCGAGCCGCTGCGGGTGCTCGTCGTCGGCGACTCGACCGCCGAGTCGCTCAGCGTGGGGCTCACCGAGTGGGCGCTCACACACCCCGAGCTGCAGGTGTCGGTAGCCGCCTTCGGTGCCTGCGGCCTCGTCCAGGGCGGCGAGTACGCGCTGGCGATGCTCGACGCCGCGCTCCAGCTCGAATGCGCCGAACGCCACGCCCGCACGATTCCCGACGCGCTGCCGCTCGCTGACGTGGTGGTCGTGCTGGTCACCCTCGCCGATGTCTGGGAGCGCTCGTGGGACGGCGGCGCCACGTGGCTCGGGCCGCACGACCCGGAGTTCCGCACCCGGCTCGCCGACGACTACGCCGCCTTCGCCGACTCGGTCCGGGCCGCCGGTGTGCCGACCTTGTTGTGGCTGCGTCCGCCGGTGTCCTCGTACGACGGCGGACGCGGGGCGACGGCCGAGGCGAGCTTCACCGACGGCACGCAGGAATGGATCGAATCGGTGGTCGCCGGGCTCGCCGCCGCCGAACCAGGCAGGGTGGCGATCGGCGATCTCCGCGGCTGGTACGAGGCCAGCCCGCTCGCCGGCGATCCCGCCGCCCGGCTAGACGGCACGCACTTCTCCCGCGAGGCCTCGGCGGCGATCACCCGCGATTGGCTCGTGCCGCAGCTGGCGGCGCTGCCGCACCGTTCCACTCGCCCCGGGGTCGGCTGATCAGCCGGCGAGGATGTGCTCGAGCAGCAGTGCCGGCTCGTCGTTCTCGATCCGCTGCAGCCGGTAACGGCTCTCGAACAGCGCGACCAGGTGGCCGTCGCCACGCTCCATCACCCGGATGCCGCCGATCTCGCGCAGGCGCCGCGCCGAGGCCTCGTCGGTGAGACGGATCGCCTCGTAGGGTGCGCTGAGGATCTCGATCGGGGCGTTGAACTCGACGTCGAGACGGTTGGCGAAGACCTCGAACTGCAACTGGCCGACCGCGGCCAGTACGGGTGCGCTATCGCCCATCAGCGGGTCGCGGAGCACTTGCACCACGCCTTCCTCGTCGAGTTGGGCGAGCCCTTTGCGGAACTGCTTGACCTTGTCCGTGTCGAGCGGGCGGGCGCTGGCGAACACTTCCGGGGCGAAGCGTGGGATCGGCGGGAACGTCACCGGCAGTTCGGCGTACAGCGAGTCGCCGATGTTCAAACCGTTGGCGTTGACCAAACCGACGACATCGCCGGGATAGGCCACCTCGACGGTCGAGCGTTCGGCGCCGAACACCGTGGACGCGTACTTCGTGGCGAACGGCTTGCCGGTGCGATCGCACGTGAGCACCATCCCGCGTTCGAAGCGCCCGGTGTTGATGCGGACGAACGCGATCCGATCGCGGTGCATGCGGTCCATGTTGGCCTGAACCTTGAACACGAACGCCGAGCAATCCTCATCGAGAGGTCGAGGCTCATCCTTGATGTTCACTGGAGGCTGAGGGGCCGGGGCGAGGTCGATGATCGCGTCGAGGATCGCCCGCACCCCGAAGTTGGTGAGTGCCGATCCGACGAACACCGGCGTCGACGTCCCTGCCCGGAACGACGCCAGGTCGACGTCGGCACCGATCGCGTCGAGCAGCCCGCACTCGTCGAGCGCGGCCCGCCACGCAGGGCCTTCCTCTGCTTCGGCCTGGGCGGCCGGCACGATCTCCTCGGGCGCAATCGCCGAGCCGCGGACGGTGCGGGTGAAGCGCGTGAAGTCGCCGGTGCGCCGGTCGATCACGCCGCGGAAGTCGCCGGAGATGCCGACCGGCCAGGTCGCCGGGGTGGGCCGGAGGCCGATCTGAGCTTCGATCTCGTCGAGCAGTTCGAGCGGCTCACGCCCCGGCCGGTCGTACTTGTTGAGGAACGTGATCACCGGCAGGTTGCGCGAGCGGCAGACCTCGAACAGCTTGAGCGTCTGCGGCTCGATGCCCTTGGCCGAGTCGAGCACCATCACCACGGCATCGACGGCGGCGAGCACGCGGTAGGTGTCCTCGGAGAAGTCGCGGTGACCGGGGGTGTCGAGCAGGTTGAAGTGGTGCCCGCGATAGTCGAACGAGAGCGCCGTCGACGTGATCGAGATGCCGCGCTTCTGCTCCATCTCCATCCAGTCCGACGTCGCCGCCCGGCGCCCGGCGCGGGCGTGCACGGCACCAGCCTCGTTGAGCGCGCCGGCGTAGAGCAGGAACTTCTCGGTGAGCGTGGTCTTGCCGGCGTCGGGGTGGCTGATGATCGCGAACGTCCGCCGGAGCGCGGCCTGTTCGAGTACGTCGGACATCCCGACAACGCTACGGGCTAATCGCGGACGACGAGGCTGCGGTGCTGGCGCCAGGCCGCTTCGATCGCGGCCAGTCGTTCGGCTGCCTGGCCGCGGACCCGGGCGGCGACGTTGGCGACGAACAGGTTGAGCAGGGCGAGCGTGCCGACGTGGCTGTCGAACGGGCTTGCCGAGCCGGCGGTGATGTCGAAGGCAACGTCAGCCAGGGCGGCCAGCGGCGACAGTGCGTTGTCGCTGAGCGCCGCCGACCAGAGGCCGCGCGCGTGCGCCAGGGCGTGGGCGTCGAGCACCCATTGTTCGTAGCGGCGCAAGTCGATCACGATCAGCGTCGCTCGCGGGTCGAGCACGGCGATGTCGCGGTGGACGACCACTTGGCTGCCGGAGAGGCAGCTGACCCCGGGCCGGATCTGGAGCAGTTGCGTGACGAACTGCTGGGCGACACCTGCCGAGTCGTCACCCGATAGCAGCGCCACCGGGCGGGCGAAGTCGGCGAGCCGGTCGACCACCGCCGCCAGGCGCGTGGCGTCGACGGCGCCCAGCGTGCCGACCACGTTGGCGACCTCGACCGCCGTGTGATCGGCGCGGGCGTCGTCGCTGGCCTCGTGGATCCGCTCGGCCGCCGGGCGCAGCTGGTGCATGAGGTCGCGTTGCACGCTCGTCTGCAGTTCGCTGAACCCGTCGAAGCCGAGCTTCGCCGACAAGCGCACGACCGTGGCCGCTCCCACGCCGGCGGCGCGCGCGAGTTCGGCCACTGTGCCGAAGCCGACCGCTTGGGGTGCGCTCAGGATCACCTCGGCGACGCGCCGTTCGGCGGTGGTGAGTCCCGCTCCCCCAGCGCGGATCCGCTCGGCGACTTCCATCGCCGGCACCGTAGCCGGAACACTTCGACCGTCCCCTGACGCGATCCGGACCACGTGCACCATCCGATCCTGTGGGATTCGTTGACTGCACACCGACCTGCGTCGTACTGTGACCGCCGTCGACCGTCGTCGGGATGCAGTCCCAGGGGAAGGACGCCGATCGACGGGGAGTTCACACGAGCCGGGAAGGGGCCCAGCACATGATGTCCGCAGATTACGTTCGCGTCCTCCACGCCGGCGACGACGACTGGATGCGACGGGGCGCCTGCAAGGGGCTGACGCACTTGTTCTTCCCCGCCCCGGCCGAACGGCCCCAGGCGCGCGAGCGGCGTGAGGCGATGGCCCGTCAGGTCTGCGGCAACTGTGCCGTGCAGCCCACCTGCCAGTCGTTCGCCCGCGATCAGCACGAGTACGGCTTCTGGGGTGGCGAGAGCGAGGACGAACGCCACGCCGCCGGCTACCGCCTGATCGCACCGATCGGGGTGCGCGCCCGCAACGCGAGCTAGCTTCCCGGGCATGCCCGGCGCCGCCTTCGACGTCCTCGTCGTCGGCAGCGCCAACCTCGATGTCGTCGTCCACGCGGCGCGACATCCGCTGCCGGGAGAGACCCTGCTCGGCCGCGACCTCGCCGAGTTCGCCGGCGGCAAGGGCCTCAACCAAGCCGTCGCCGCGGCCCGCAGTGGTGCCCAGACGGCATTCGTCGGGGCGCTCGGCGACGACCCGGCCGGCGACCGCCTGCGCCGTGTGCTCGCCGACGACGCGATCGACGCCACCCACGTGGCCACCATGTCCGCGCCCACGGGGCGGGCCCTGATCGTCGTGGCCGACGACGGGGAAAACACGATCGTGGTCGCCCCCGGCGCCAACGCTTCGGTGACGTGTCCCGCCCCCCTCCCGACGGCACGCGTGGTGCTCGCCCAACTCGAGCTGCCCGTCGACACGGTCGCCGCAGCGCTCGCCGCCGGGCGTGCGGCCGGGAGCCTCACGGTGCTCAACCCGGCCCCCGCCGCCGAACTCGCGCTCGACGTGCTCTCGCTCGCCGACTTCATCGTCCCCAACCACCATGAGGTCGAGCTGCTCGGCGGTCCGCAGCGCCTGCTCGCCGCCGGTGCCCGTGCGGTGGTCGTCACACGCGGTGGCGCCGGGGTCGATGTGTACACCACCGACGGAATCGACCACGTGCCTCCGCATCCCGTGCAACCGGTCGACACCACCGGCGCCGGCGTTGCCTTCTGCGGCTCGTTGGCCGCGCGGCTCGCCGCCGGCGACGAACTGGCGACGGCCGTGCGC
>JAEZFY010000170.1 GCA_023417265.1 Actinomycetes bacterium
CGCCACGACCGTGCCCGCGCGCCAGCCGCCACCCGTGTACGAGGTGCTCGGGCCCCGCGCGACTTCGCCGTGCGAGCCACCGACGCCGGTTTCGAGTTTACGTGGGAGCCCACGGGGCAAGGTACGAAGGTGCAAGTGCATCGGATCGGATCGCAGGACAACGTGATCGCCACCGAGCCTCCGTTCGAATGGGTGCTCCCTGCGGTGGGTGCCGCCGAGTGCTTCGAGGCCCGCACGGTGAACGCCGACGAGACCCGGCTGTCGCAACTGACGGCCGGTCCGGTGTGCACGTCGTGACCGACGCAGCGACGCGTGCCGCCGCGGCGTGGTCCGCCGGCAATAGGGACCGCTCCTGGCTGCGCCGTCGAGGTGCCGCCAAGAGACGCGCCTAGCCTCCACGTTGGCGGAGCGGACCCACCTGTCAATTCATCAGTCGCAGTTTCATCAGTCGCGAAGGAGGCCCGTGCGCAATTGGCGATCAACCGTCTCGTGGTGCCTCGTCGTCGGGGCTGCCGGAGCGGTGACGGTGGCCGCGGCGTTTGCCGACGGCCGGGTGGGTTCGGAGACGCGGACCAACGACGGTGGAGCCTGGCTGCTCAACCGTTCGGAGGATTCGATCGGGCACGTCAACCGCGTGGTCGGCGAGGTCGCCAGCGTCGCCGGACCGTTCGATGGGGCCTTCGAGGTCGCCCAGGCGCCGGGCGTCGTCGCCGTCGCCAACCGCGGCGCCGGCCAGGCGGTGCTGATCGACACCACGCTGTCGGCGCCCGGCGCGCCGGTCGCCGTGTCCGCCACCACTGCCGTGCACGCCATCCCGGGCGCGGTCGTGCTGTACGACCCGGCGACCGGCGAACTGTGGCGGTTGGCGAAGGACGAGTTCGGCGCGGCCGCCGACGTCACCGAGGCCGGCGCCCTGGTGGCGGCCGCGCCGGGCGGCGTGCTCGCGGTGGGCCGCGACGGGCATCTGGCGCTCGCCGAGCCGAGCGGCGACCAGGTGCACCTCGTCGAGCCGGACGGAACGACGTCGGTGCGACGCCTCACCGAGCCGGAACCCGAGCCGGTCGCCGGCGAGGGCCTCGACGTCGTCGAGTCCGACGATCCCGTGGTCGACGCCACGCTCGTCGGTGACGTGCCGGTGCTGCTGCGCCGATCGGGCGAGGTCGTCGTGGCCACGGGTGACCCCGCTACGCACCGACCGGGCCGCGTGGTGCGGCTCCAGCAGCCGTCGCTCGACGGCGATGACGTGGTGGTCGTCGAGGCTGACGGTGGCGTGCTCGCGCTCGACCTGGCCACCGGCGGCGTGGCCGCCATCGAGGGTGCCGTCAGCGGCGTCCAAGTCGCGCCGATCGTGCATGCCGGGTGCGTCTGGTCGCTGACGTTCGAGCCGGTCGTGTTCCACTATTGCGGGCGCGACGAACCGTTGCCGATCGGCGGCGTCGAGGTCACGCTCACGCTCGTCAACGGGTGGGTCTGGGTCAACGACGTCAACGCCGGAGGGATCTGGTTCGTCGACGAGGACGATCTCGAACTCAACCAGATCAGCGACTGGTCGGCGGCGCTGTCGCGCACCGACGAGACCGAGGTCGTCGAGGACGCGGCCGGTGGCGACGAGGAACTCGTCGAGAACGCCAATGCCGACGAGCTCGCCGAGAACGTCGATGAGCTCGACGACGACGCGCAGAACTCACCCCCGGTGGCCGAGGACGACACGGCGTCGACCCGGCGTGGGCGCGCGGTCGTGGTCGACGTGCTCGCCAACGACACCGACGAGGACCACGACCCGCTCACGGTCGACCAACTTGCCGGCGTCGATCCGGCCGGGCTCACCCCGGACGGCGCGCACGTCGCGATCACCGCCGACGGCGGGCACGTGCAAGTCGTCCCAGCGGCCGACTTCACCGGCACGCTGACGTTCGGGTACGTCGTCCACGACGGGCGCCAGGGGCGCGACGACGCGCAGGTCACCGTCACGGTCACCGAACCCGACCCCGACACGAACCGGCCGCCGGTCACCGAGCTCGACAACGCCACCGTCCGCGCCGGCGAGCAGGTGAGCCTGAACGTGCTCACCAACGACGACGACCCCGACGGCGACATCCTGGTGCTGGTGGCCGCCAACGCGCCGGGTGGTGACGGTTCGGCCGTCAACTTCACCCCCGACGGCGAAATCGCCTTCATCCCCGACATCACCAGCCCCGACGGCACCGTCGAGCTCGCCTACACCGTCGCCGACGATTTCGGCGCCGAGTCGAGCGGCACGGTACGCGTGCGGGTGCGCAACGCCGACTCCAACCAGGCTCCCGACGCGCGCAACGACATCGGGCACACGTCGGTCGGGCATTCGGTCGTGCTGCAGACGCTCGCCAACGACCACGACCCCGACGGCGACCCGCTGATCGCCCAGAACCTGCAGAGTGCCGACGGCAGTCAGACCAGCGCCCAGCTGGCGCTCGACGGGACGTTCCTGTTCCGGCCCGAGGCACCCGGGTCGTACCGCTTCACGTATGCGGTCAGCGACGGGCCCACCACCGACGTGGCCCAGATCCGCGTCGACGTCGATCCCGAGACCGACAACCGGCCGCCGGTCGCGGTCACCGACCGCGTCGCCCTGGCGGTCGGTGAGAGCCGGATGGTGCGCGTGCTCGACAACGACGGCGATCCTGACGGTGACATCGTCGGCATCGTCGACTGGGTGTCGGCCGACGGGCTCGACGTCAGCGAGATCCCGGGGGTCGGGTTCACCGTGAGGGCCACCCCGAGCGCCCCGGCCCGCACCGAGTTCCGCTACTGGATCTCCGACGGGGTGGCCGAACCGGTGATGGGCACGGTCGTCGTGTCGGCGCTCGCTCGCGAACCCGTCGACTACCCGCCGATCGCACGGGTCGACGTGGTCGACGTACGTCCCGGGCACACCACCACCGTGCACGTGCTGCGCAACGACCACGACCCCGAGGGCAAGTTCCTCGACATTGTCGGGCCGCTCGCCCAGCCACCCGAAGCGCTCGTGCGGATCGCCCCCGACCGGCAAGCGCTGCTCGTCACCGTCGACCCGGCGCAGCAGTTCGGGTTCCGCTTCAGCTACGACGTCGAGGATCCGGGCGGCAACCGCGCCTCGGCCGTCGTGCAGGTGCGGATCGTCGCTGCCGACCTCCCCAACCGCAATCCGCTGGCCGGCCCCGACATCGCCACCACACCGCACGCCACACCCGTCGTGATTCCGGCGCTCGCCAACGACACCGACCCCGATGGCGACCCGATCGCGATCGAGTCGATCGCCGCCCAGCCCGGCAACGGGCGCGTCGAGATCCTGCCGGGCGGGAACATCGAGTACACCCCCAACCCCGGGTTCAGCGGGACCGACCGCTTCGTCTACACACTCGTCGACGGCTACTCGGCGCCGGACGCGTCGGATGCGCCCAGCGACGGGCGCGGCGCCGGGCGCGACCTCGGCGAAGTGCTCGTCGGCGTGATGCCGGCCAGCCCGGCCAACCGCCCGCCGACTGCGATCGACGATGCTGGGTTCGTGCCGATCGCGTTCGGCAGCGACCCGGTCGAACTGGCGGTGCTCGCCAACGACTCGGACCCGGACAGCGACCGCTTGTCGGTGGCGGCGGCGACCGTGCCGTCGCTCGGTGAGGTGCGCGTGTCACCCGGGCGCAGCGGCGTGCTGTACACGCCGCCCGCCACCGGGACGCCGCGGTCGGTCTCCTTCGCGTACACCGTGTCCGACGGGCGCGGCGGCACGGCCACCGCCCAGGTGACGCTCGAATTGGCCGAGGCACCCGATCCGATCGCACCCGTCGCCGTCGACGACCTGGTAGGCCCGGTCGCGGCCCGCAGCGTGGTGACGATCGACCCGCGCCTCAACGACCTCGATCCCGATGGCGACGCGGCGTCGCTCGTCGTCGAGTCCGACGATCCGGCCCTGACGGTACGTCCCGACGGTGCGCTCGACCTGACCGCCCCCCTCGCGACCGGCGAGATCGAGTACCGCGTGCGCGACGAACAGGGGCTCGTGTCGGAGCCGGCCTTCATCCGTGTGATCGTCGCCCCCAACACCGCCCCGGTGATCGCACCGATCACGGTCGAGACACCGTTCCAGACGCCCGTCACGATCGACGTCGGGGCGAGCGTGAGCGACCCCGACCAGGACCCGTTGACGCTGACGATCGGCCAGCAGCGCACCGGCGGGTCGGCCGCCGTGGCCACCAGCGCCGACTCGCAGCTCACCGTGACGTTCACTCCCGACCCCGGCTTCGACGGGACGGCCTCGTTCGACTTCGTCGTCGACGACCGCCACGGCCACACCGTCACCGGCACCGCCACCGTCGTCGTGCTCGCGCCCGACAACCGGCTCCCCGTCGCGGCCCCGGCCACGATCACGGTCGAGGCCGGCATCGATGCCGTCGTCCGGATCGCCGACCTGATCAGCGACCCCGACGGGCCCGACGGCTACGTGTACTCCACATCCGACGTCACCGGACCCGTCACCGTCGGGGCGCCGAACCAGCGCGGCGAAGTGGTGGTCGGGTCGACCCTCACCGACGGCGGGACGCAAGCTGCGTTCCGGTACACGGTCGTCGACGGCCCGCACACCGTGTCCGAGGTGGTCACGATCGACCTGATCGTGCCGCGCTTCCCACCGCCCACGCCGGGCCCCGACACGGCGCGCACCCTGCAGGGGCAACCGACCGGGCCGCTGACGGTCCTCGACAACGACATCGACAACAGCCCGGCCGGGTTGGCCGGGGCCGGACTGGCGATCACCGGCGTCGGTGTCACCGACGGCGGCACCGCCACGGTCGCGGGCAACGCCGTGACGTTCACACCGCACCCCGACTTCTTCGGCCGGGCGACGTTCACGTACACGGTGCAGGACGGGCGCCGGGCCGCCGAGGGCGAGGCCACCGGCACGGTGACCGTCGACGTGATCGGCCGCCCGGCGATCCCGCAGGCGCCGCGCGTCGACGCTGTCGGCGACCGGTACGTGGTGGTCGCCTGGAGCGCCCCGGCCGGCGACGCCGCCCGAGCTCCGGTCACCGGGTACGTGCTGCGCTACACGGGTGCCGACGGCACGAGCGGCGAGATCCACTTCGACACGCCGACCACCAGCTACCGGTGGGACGGGCTCACCAACTCGGTGCGCTATTGCTTCCAGGTCGCCGGGGTCAACGAGGCCGGTTACGGCGAGTTCAGCGCCCAGAGCGACGCGTCGTGCGGCACACCCGACATCCGGCCCGAAGCCCCGGCGGCTCCTTCGGTGGCGTTCGGCGACGGGCAGCTGACCGTGTCGTGGTCGCCGCCGCGCAACGCCGGCTCACCGATCCGCAGCTATCAGCTGCGCATGTCAGGTGGCCGCCAGGAGCTCAGCGCCGAGCTCGGCGTCGGCACCAGCTACACGTGGACCGGGCTCGCCAACGGCACCGACTACACGTTCGAGGTGCGCGCCCGCAACAACGCCCTCGACAACGAGGGCTGGTCCGACTGGTCGCCGCTGTCGGCTCCCGAGCACCCGCTGACGCAACCGGCCGCACCGGCGGCGCCCGTGGCCCAGCGCGGCAATCGCCAGGTGACGATCACGTGGCAGGCGCCCGACGACGGCGGCGACCCGATCACGCTCTATCAGGTCCGCTCGAGCGTCAACCCGCAGTGGGTCAACGTCACCCCGCAGGGCCAGGTCAACACGCACGTGTGGCAAGAGATCCCGAACGGCACGAACGTCAGCTTCGAGGTCCGCGCGATCAACCGCGACCCCCGCTCCACCAACCCCGGCAACATCAGCCCGCCCTCGGCCACGGTGCGCACGTGCGCCGTACCCGACGCGCCCGCCGCTCCCACCGCCGCCCGCGGCGACACCCAGGCGACCGTCGCGTGGACGGCACCCAACGACCAGGGCTGCGCGATCACCGAGTACCGGATCACGGCCAGCACCGGCGCGACGCAGACCGCCGGGCCGGCGGCCAGCGCACACGTGTTCACGGGGCTCGCCAACGGCACGCCCGTGACGTTCACCGTCACCGCGATCAACGAGGTCGTCACGGTCGACGGGGCGGCCGCCAACACGAGTGCGGCGTCGAACTCGGTGACCCCGGCCGGCCTCCCGCGGGCGCCCGGGTCGACTGCGGCGGCCAATGTCGGCCCTCGCCAGGTGCGCGTCACGTGGGCTGCGGCCGATCCGAACGGGGCCCCGATCACCACCTACCAGGTGTCGGTGAACGGCACCTGGACCGACGTCGGCGCGGTCACCGAGTGGGTTCACAACGCCGGCAGCGACGGGGCCACGTACTCGTATCGCGTGCGCGCCCTCAACGATGTCGGTGCCGGGCCGGCCGGCCCCACGGCCACCGTCACCACGTGGGACGTGCCCGCCGCGCCGCAGGTGTCAGCCTCGGCCGGCAACCTGCACGTGGACGGCTCGTGGAACGCGCCCGCCAACGGCGGCACCGCGGTCGACACGTGGCAGGCACGGCTCTACCAGGGCAGCTGCGGCAGCACGCAGGTCGGTTCGGCCCGCGACGGCGACCGCTCGCCGCAACGCTGGACGAACGTCGAGTACAGCACCAACTACCGCGTGTGCGTGCGCTACCACAACGCCGTCGGCTGGGGCCCGTGGGGATCCGACGTCGCCACCACGCCCAACCCTCCGCCGCCACAGCCGAGCGTCGACGCCTTCTGGGGCGGCTCGGCCCAGGGCCGCCCGGGATGCGCGACCGCCGGCTGCAAGTACTTGAACGCCAACGGCACGAACTTCGCCGCCAACACCAACGTCAGCGTCTCGTGCTGGGGCAACAACGGCGGCAGCTGGTACCAGTTCAGCAACACGTACACGATCCGCTCCGACGGCAACGGCCGCGTCGAGCTGCGCAACTACTGCTACTACGGCTTCTCCGGCACGCAGGCCCAGGTGCGCATGAACGGTGTGCACTCCGACACGATCACCAACTGACAGGAGCCAGGTCTTGGTCGAACAAGAACACGTCGACACGTTCCACGAGTGGTTCAACACGCTGCTCGGCGCGATCGGCACGGTGATCCGCGGCAAGCAGCAACAGGTGGCGATGGCGCTGGTGTGCGTCTTCTCGGAGGGACACCTCCTGCTCGAAGATCACCCGGGCACCGGCAAGACATCGCTGGCCAAGTCGATCGCCAACTCGTTCCGCGGTTCGTGGGACCGGATCCAGTTCACGCCCGACCTGCTCCCGTCCGACGTCACCGGCGGGTTGATCTACCACCAGGGCACCGGTGAGTTCTCGTTCAAACCGGGCCCGATCTTCTCCAACGTCGTCCTCGCCGACGAGATCAACCGGGCCTCGCCGAAAACCCAATCGGCGCTGCTCGAGGTGATGGAGGAACGCCAGGTGACGGTCGGCAACGAAACCCGACCGGTACCGCGCCCGTTCGTCGTGATCGCCACCCAGAACCCGGACGAGCAAGAGGGCACGTACCGCCTTCCCGAAGCGCAGCTCGACCGGTTCATGATGCGGTCGGCCCTCGGCTACCCCAGCCATGACGCAGAAGTCGACGTGCTCGGCAACATCGCCGACGGCATCGACCCCTCCTCGATCCAGGAGGTGCTCGGCACCGACGACGTCAGCAAGCTGATCCGCATCGCCGCCGGCGTGCACGTGTCGGGCGAGGTACGCAGCTACATCGTGCGCCTGTGCCACGCTACGCGGCAGATGACCGACGTGCTCCGCCTCGGTGTGTCGACGCGCGGCGCGATCGCGCTGATGAAGTGCAGCCGCACCCTGGCCGCCGCGCAGGCGCGCACGTTCGTCACCGCCGACGACGTCAAGTCGGTCGCCCACGCCGTGATGGAGCACCGCATGCTGCTCACACCGCAGGCCGAGCTGAGCGGGGTCCGCACCGAGGACCTCGTCGAGCGCGTGCTCAACAGCGTCGACGCGCCGGGCGCAGTGCGCGCCGCCCAGTAGGAGCACGCAGTCCCGATGCGGCGTCTCGCCACCCCGTTCACGGCGCTCGGCGCGCTCGCCCTGGCGCTCGCGGTGGTCGGTTACGTGGCCGGGTGGCAGCTCGGATGGATCGAGCTGATCGTCGTCGCCCCCCCCAGCCCG
>JAEZFY010000108.1 GCA_023417265.1 Actinomycetes bacterium
CGCGTCGCCTCACGAGCTGAACAGACCGACGACGTCGACGACCAGGTCGGTGTCGGCCTTGCTGGTGAACCCGACCCGGTTCTCGGCGCCGATCTGGGTGAACGCCAGCACCGCCCGGGTCTGCCCCGGCCCGGTGTAGTTCAGCGACGACACCCCGGGCACGTACTCGCGGCCCGGGTGGGCCGACAACCAACCGGCGGCGGCCGTGCCGGTGACGGTGACGTTGTGCACCAGAGCCGAACTCGGCGACGCCGGGTTGAGTACCAGGCTCGACGTGGTCATCGCCGTCAGCCGGTCGAACGGCGTGTCGGTGCGCGTGTCGGCGACCCGGTTCGGGTTGACGAACGTGAACCGCCCGGCGGTGCTCGACGGTGAGCTCGACCCGGTGAAGTAGCCGAGCACGTCGACGACCACGTCGCCGACGCCGAGCCGCTGCAGGTTGACCTTGCCCGACCCGTCGGCGGGGACGACGATCATGTTGGCGCGGATCTCGCCGGCGACGACGTTGACGCTCGACGTGCCGGTGTACTCGCCCCCGCCCGGATAGGCGCCGACCCATCCGCCGGACGCGCCGGGCGCGACGATCGCCCCGACCGAGAGGACGTAGGCCGTGATGCCGTTGCCGCCCGGGAAACCGCCCTGGCCGACGTCGATCGTCCACGTGCTCGCCGTCTCGGTGTACTGGTTCGTCGACCCGGCCGGGTCGCGGGTGTCGGCGAGGCGCACCGACGGGAGCGGCACGAAGCGGCCCGCCGCGGTCGCGTCGGGGGCAGGCACGAAGGCACCCATCACATCGACCACGACGCGGGCGGCGACCGACGTCTCGAGCACGAACCGCCCTTGGCCGTCGAGCGGCACGATCGCGGCGTTGGCCACGATCGTGCCCGCATCAGTGTTGACGGCCGAGGTCGCTGGGCGGGCACCGCCGGGCACCCACGCCTTCAGGTATCCCGAGCCGGCCGCGTTGGCGAGCGTCAGGTTGACGAGCGCGGCGGTGGCCCCGACCGGCGCGTGGGTGGTGACCAATCGCGAGGTGCCGGCGGCGAGGCGCACGGTCTGGCCACCCTCGTCGGCGGTGTCGTAGGCCCGGTAGGGCGGGTTGGCGACGAACGTCGACGCGCTGCCGGACACCGTGGCCGGGGCGGCGCTCGGCGTGATCGCCCGCAGCTGACCACCGCCGACGTAGTAGAGGGCCGCCCGTCCGCTGGCGTCGAACCCGAACGTCATGTCGGTCAGCCCGTTGGCCCCGGTGGCGAACGGCGCCGCGTAGTCGACGGTGCCGTCGCCGCGCAGCACCCAGATCCGGTCGGAGCCGCCGTCGCCGAACAGATACGCGCCGTCGTAGCCCGCCGGCCACAAGCCGTTCGGCACGAACGCACCGCCGGTGATGAACTGGCCGACGTCGCGGCCGTAGAACGTGATCGGGTCGATCTGGCCGGCGCTCGGGCCCGGGCACGGCACGGTGTCGCCCTGCGGGCACGGTCCTTCGCGCTCGGGCCACCCGAAGTTGCCGGGCCCGCCGTTGTCGACCTCCTCGTAGGTGCCCTGGCCGACGTCGTTGATGAAGAACTTGGTGCCGCCGCTGGCGTTGCGGTCGAACGCCATCCGCCACGGGTTGCGCAGCCCCCACGCGAACACCTCGGCGCACGGCGTGGTCGGCGTCGACGGCACGTTGCCGCGCGTCGCGCACGACGTCACCCCGGGCTGGCCGAGCAGCGGGTTGCCGGGCGCCGGCTCGCCGGCGGTCGTGATCCGGAGCACCTTGCCGTTGAGCAGCGACAGGTCCTGGGCGGCCTCGTTGCGTCCCGACCGTTGCCGCGGGTCGCTGCCGGCGTCACCGACGCCGACGTACAAGAAGCCGTCACCCCCGATCTCGACCGCGCCACCGTTGTGGTTCCTTCCCCGCGACGAGATGTTGTCGAGGAGCACGACCTCACTGCCGGCAGCCACCGGCCCGTCGTCGGGCATCGAGAACCGGCTCAGCCGGTTGACGCAGCCCCCCGGTGCATCGGCTTGCGGGCGGGTGTAATACAGGTACACCCACCCGTTGCTGAGGAATGCCGGGTCGGGGGCCATGCCGAGCAGGCCACGCTCGCTCTCGGTGCACACCTCGAGCCGCAGGCGTTCGGTGAACTCGCCGCCCGGCTGGCCGACGAACATCCGGCCGCCCTTCTCCAACACGGCGATGCGGCCGTTGGGGAGCCATTCGACGGTGGTCGGTGACGAGAAGCTGCGGACGAGTGCGTCGGCGAACTCGGGGGGTGGGCTGGCGGCGACCGCCGGCGTGGGTGTGCCGGTGGCGAACGTGGCAGCGAGGAGGGCGGCGGCGAGGGCGACACCCCCGAGACGGGTCAGCTGGCGATGCACGCGCCGACCGTATCCCGCCACCGGCGAGCGACTGGGTCAGGGCTCGGTGTTCGCCGGCAACGCTTCGTCGCCCGGAACAGCCGGCGCGGCGCCGACCCGCCGGGGCGGGCCGTCGCCCTCGGCCACCCAGCGTTCCACCGGTAGCACCGGCAAGAGGTTGTTGATGAACGACGGAAGGGCCTCTTCCATCGGCATGTCGCGGCCCTGCTCACGGCTGATCGCGTCGCGGTGGGCCATGTAGCTGTGGAACAGCTCGGGCGCGTCGAGTGTGCCCCGGTAGCGCTCGGGGATCGCCCGCAGCACCGGGTAGTAGCGCTCAGCCAGCCATCGCTGGGCGACCAGCTCGGGCGGCAGCTGCACGCCTTCGGTGTGCTCGATCACGGCCCCGTGGGCGAACAACGCCCGGAGGAACTCGCGCGCCTGACCCTCCTGGATCGCCAATCCGGTCAACGCCTGGAAGCGGCGGTGGGCGTGGCCCTCCTCGATCACGCGCGGTTGGATCTCGATCCGTTCGCCGCCGTTGCGGGCGCGCACGCGCAACTCCTCGACGTCGAAGCCGAGCGCATGGATCCGATCGATCCGCTCGCGCACCCGCCAGCGCTCGGCGCTGGGGATCTCCTCGACGGCGGTCAGCTCGTTCCAGAGTTCGTGGTAGCGGGCTTCGAGCTCGTCGACGATCTCGACCGGGTCGAGGTCGTCGCCGATCAGCCCGCCGGCGATCATGTCGTACAGCGCCCCGGCCACGTTCTCGCGGGTGATGACGATGTCGTTGGCGCGCATCCCGGCCGACAGCGAGGGCCGGATCTCGCTCGTCTCGGCGTCGACCAGGTAGGCCATCAGCCCGCCCGCGTCGCGCCGGAAGAGCACGTTGCCGAGCGAGGCGTCACCCCAGAACACGCCCTCGATGTGGAGCCGCACGAGCAGGATCACGGCCGCGTCCATCAGCTTCGACCGCAAGAAGTCGGGCCGCTCGACGGTGAACAGGTAGCCGTAGGGGAGCGAGAAGTCGAGGAACCGGGTGATCAGCGCGGCGCCGAGCTCTTCGCCGTCGGGTGTGAAGCGGCCGGTGACGTAGCCCACCTGCTGGACGGCGGGCACGTTGCGTTCGTGCAGGCCGCGCAGGAGCGCGTATTCGGCCTTGGCGAGCCGCTCGGTGGTCTCCTTGATCGCGTAGACCCGGTCGTCGTATTCGACCATCCGCACGACGTGGCGCGACGTGCCCTTGACGAGGTTGCGCAGACGCGGCGTGCGCCACAGGTCGAGGGGCACGTCCCACGGCAGGTCGAGGAAGTCGGGATCGTCCTGCCCCGTGAGGATCTCGAGTTCGCTCACCCCCGCAATTGTCGCATTCCTCCAGCGCTCTTCCGCGGAGTGTTGCCGACGTCACGTGGCCGCCGAAGAACTCCGGCAGCCCGAGGAAGATCGTCTGACCGGCGGATAGCATCGGCTCCCGCTACGGGGTGTA
This sequence comes from Actinomycetes bacterium, assembly GCA_023417265.1. Taxonomy (GTDB): domain Bacteria; phylum Actinomycetota; class Acidimicrobiia; order Acidimicrobiales; family Ilumatobacteraceae; genus Ilumatobacter. The sequence continues at coordinate 3,833 of JAEZFY010000108.1, forward strand.
GCGCAGCTTGGTTAGCGCGCCACGTTCGGGACGTGGAGGCCGGAGGTTCAAATCCTCTCACCCCGACCAGAAAGTCCCTGGTCACGGCGCCGCGATAGCGAGC
>JAEZFY010000025.1 GCA_023417265.1 Actinomycetes bacterium
CGTCAGCGCCCCGGCAGCCACCGTGGCCGGGTTCAGCCTCGACGAACTCGAGCGCACCGCGGCCCCGGCAGCCACCGACGTGCTCGCTGCGGAGGCCACCGAGATGTCCGAGTTCGACGCCCCCGCCGGCGCCGCACCCGCCCCCGCCGACGCCGCCGCAACGACAGCGGCCGCATCCACCGAAGCGCCAGCAGGCCCGCTCAGCGACGGCACGCTCGCCGCCACGGCCAGCTCGGCCGCGATCACCAGCGCCACCGAGCTCGCCGAGACGGGCCGGCTCCTGCGCGCCGAGTACGAGTCGGCACTGCCCGCCCCCGCCGAGCCGCTCACCGAGTGCACGTTCGCCGAGGCGCTCGACCATCCGGCAGCCGATCCGGGCGCCGCCGAGGTGCGCGCCAGCCTGCCCGCCGGCGCCACCGACGTGGTATTGCTCGACACACGCAACTACGAACGCAGCGATGGCACCGTCATCGCCGTGTACGTCGCCGTCGACCTCGAATCCGGCCAGGCGTACGCGATCGACGCCGAGCAGTGTGCGCTCGTCGCGGTCGGCAGCGCGCCGTAGCCGCCGCATCCGGCGGTGACTACAGTCGGCGGGCATGCCTGGCAACCCGCTGACCGATCCGAACTGGGCGCCCGACCTCGCCAACCAGATCACCACCCTGGTCGGCACCGTTCGTGACAAGACCACCAACAACGCCGTCAAAGCAGTGCGGGCGGTCGTCTTCGGGCTGCTGGCGCTGTTCCTCGGGCTGGTCGCACTCGTGCTCCTGCTCGTCATCGTCACCCGTGGCCTGCAGTCGCTGCTCAGCCTGGCGTTCGACTGGGATCGCTCGGTGTACCTGAGCTACTTGATCCTGGGGGGAATCCTGACGCTCGGCGGGATGTTGTTGATGAGCAAGCGCTCCGCCTGAGCGGCGCTCCACTCCCCTACCCGCGTCGATCGAAGGGTCTTCCATGACCGTCCGCAACGTCATCATCATCGGCTCCGGGCCGGCCGGCCTCACCGCCGCGATCTACGCCGCCCGCGCCAACATGGCCCCGCTCGTGATCGAGGGCGAGCCGTCGTCGACCTCCGACCAGCCCGGTGGCCAGTTGATGCTGACCACCGAGGTCGAGAACTTCCCCGGCTTCCCCGACGGGATCATGGGGCCCGAGTTGATGATGAACTTCCGCAAGCAGGCGGAGCGCTTCGGCGCCGAGATGTTGACCGAGAAGGTGACCCGCGTCGACTTCTCGACGCGCCCGTTCAAGGTATGGGTCCACGACACCGAGTACCAGGCCGAGACCATCATCGTGTCGACCGGGGCACGCTCGCTGATGCTCGGCCTCGAAGCCGAATCGCGCCTGCTCGGGCACGGCCTGTCGACGTGCGCGACGTGTGACGGGTTCTTCTTCCGGGGCCAGCAGATCGCGGTCGTCGGCGGTGGCGACTCGGCCCTCGAAGAGGCGATGTTCCTCACCCGCTTCGCCGAGAAGGTCACCGTGATCCACCGCCGCGACGAGTTGCGGGCGAGCAAGATCATGCAGGACCGGGCGTTCGCCAACGAGAAGATCGAGTTCCTCTGGAATCACACGGTCACCGACATCCACGGCACCGACCGGATCACCGGCATCCAGGTCACCAACACCGTCGACGGTACGGTCAGCGACCTCGACGTCACCGGGCTGTTCGTCGCCATCGGCCACCGCCCGAACACCGACTTGTTCCGCGACGTGCTCGACCTCGACGAGAACGGCTACCTCATCACCCGCCCCGACTCGAGCTACACCTCGGTGGAGGGCGTGTTCGCCGCCGGCGACGTCAAGGATCACGTCTACAAGCAGGCCATCACGTCGGCCGGGTCAGGCTGCATGGCGGCGATCGACGCCGAGCGCTGGCTCGAAGCCCAGCACGGCAGCTGACCCTCGCCGGGCCTGCCCGGCACCCCCTGCCGGGCGCATCCCGGCCTCCGAACCGACGCCGTACACTGGCGTCCCCACCTGTCCCACCGGGACGTCGTCCAAGGAGCCCAGCATGGCGAACGGGATCACTCATCTCACCACCGACACCTTCGACGAGGTCGTCAACTCCTCGTTGACCACGGTGTTGGTCGACTTCTGGGCCGAATGGTGTGGGCCGTGCAAACGCGTCGAGCCGATTCTCGAAGAGCTCGCCGCCGAGTTCGCCGGTGAACTCCTGATCGCCAAGGTCGACGCCGACCAGAATCCGCAGCTGCTCACCCGCTTCGGCGTGCAAAGTCTGCCGACGCTGATCGTCTTCGACGGCGGCGAGGTGGCCAAGACGATCATCGGTGCCAAGGGCAAAGGCGCCCTGCTCGAGGAGCTCGACGAATTCCTTCTTCCGTCTTCCCGCTGACGCCAGGTCAGCGCGGCGAGGCGGTCCGCGACCTCCAGCGCCGTCTGATCGGCGCTGGCCACATCTCTGGCACCGTCGAGCCGGGGGTCTACTGCGATCTGACGAAAGCCGCCCTGCAGCGCTTCCAAGCAGGTCGCGGCTTGCGCGCCACCGGCGTGTGTGACGAACAGACCTGGACCGCACTCGTCGAGGCGTCGTGGAAGCTGGGCGACCGGCTGCTGCTGCTGAGCGCCCCGAACCTGCGCGGCGACGACGTCGCCGAACTCCAGGCCGGCCTGGCCCGGCTCGGTTTCGATCCCGGCCGCACCGACGGAATCTTCGGCGCCACGACCGCCCGCGCCCTGGAGGACTTCCAACGCAACTGCGGCTTGTACGTGGACGGGGTGTGCGGCGTCGACACCGTCCGTGCGCTCGAGGTGCTCGCCCGCCAGTCGGGGAGCGGGCCGGGCGTCAGCGCGGTGCGCGAGCTGGCGACCCTCACGGCGGGCGCTCGCGCGTTGGCCGAGCTGCGAATCGTGGTCGGACAGTTCGGCGGTCTGAGCCCCCTCACGAGGCAACTCCTGCAAGCGTTGCGCACCCGCTCGGCCACCGTAATCGCCTCCGACGAGCCCGATGCGGCTGCCCAGGCGGCGGCCGCCAACCGCTTCGGAGCGAACGCCTATGTGGGGTTCGAAGCCGAGGCCGACAGCACCACCCGGGTGCACTTCTTCGCCACGCCGCAGTTCGAGTCCGCCGGCGGGCGAGCGTTGGCAGAGCTCGTCGCTGGCCGGGTGCGCGCGGCCGTCCCTGGCCTCGCCACCGAGACCAGCGGGATGCGACTCACGGTGCTCCGCGAGACGCGAATGCCGGCCGTGCTCGTCGTGCTCGGCTCGGTCGCCGAGGCGATTGATCAGACGCCTGCGCTCGTGGCGGCCGTCGTGGCCGCGCTGGAAGCGTGGGCCGACCACCCGCTCGGCGAACGCCAGTCCTGAGCCCGGCGCGTGGGCCGGGGACGCTCCAGGCGAACCGGTGATCCGCAGTTCGGTCAGGTTATCCACAGGTTTGTCCCCTCCCTGTGGTTCGACGTGATCCGCGACTTGAGGGTGCTGTGGATAACTACACGCGTGTAAGTCCGCGCGAGTAGCGACCCGTGTCGTACCCCGCACATCCGGGACTGGCGAACGTGTGTACGTTCACACGCATGTCAAGCAGAGGTATCGCCATTCATCCGGCGATAGATCCGCTCGAGGTCGGCGAGGTCAGCGAAGTCGATCGCAATTCTTCCCCGTTTCGCCCCGAGTTGAACACTCACGCGCGTATCGAGATGCTCGGCGAGCAGTTCCTCTAGCTCCAGCAGACCTGGAGGTCGCAACCGAGTGCTCGGTGCGATGCCCGCGCCGTCGTGACTCGCCCCCGGCGTCGGCCGCGGTCCGGCCGGTGCCTCGGCCGACGGGTCCGCGACGGCTGCCTCGTCATCCGCGGCGGGTGGCGGCGCCGCAGGTGGCGGGCCCCCGAACCTGACCGCCTCCTCGACGGTGCGAACCGTCCACCCCTCCTCGGCGGCAAGCCGAGCGAGTTGTTCCTGGAGTGCTCGATCGGGCGTGCCGAGCAGGGCCCGGGCGTGCCCGGCCGACAAGCGACCGTCGGCGAGCAGGTGCTGGATCGAGGGTGGCAGACCGAGCAGACGCAGCGTGTTGGTGACCGCCGAGCGACTCTTGCCGACGCGATCGGCGACCTGCTCGTGGGTCAGCTCGAAGTCCTCGATCAGCTGCTGATAGGCCGCCGCTTCCTCGAGCGCCGTGAGGTCTTGCCGGTGCAGGTTCTCGACGAGCGCCTGCTCGACTGACGCCACGTCATCGGTGGCGCGGATCACCGCGGGGATGGTCGCCAGGCCGGCTCGGCGCGCCGCTCGCCACCGGCGTTCGCCGGCGATCAGTTCATAGCCGCCGTCCACGGGGCGGACCAGGATCGGTTGGAGCACCCCGATCTGTTGGACCGATGCGGTCAGCTCACTGAGCGAGTCCTCGTCGAAGTGGACGCGCGGCTGGTGTGGGTTGGGACGAATCTCGGCGACGGGCAGGTCCTGGAGGACCGCCAGGCCTTCGGCGTCGAGGAGCGCCGACTCACCCGGCGGGATCAGCGAGCTGAGGCCCTTCCCCAGGCCACTACGCCGGGCCATAGTGCACCTCCTTGGCGACGTCGCGGTAGGCGATCGCCCCGCGTGACCGCGGGTCGTAGATGATGATCGGCTGCCCGAATGAGGGCGCCTCCGAGAGGCGTACGTTGCGCGGTACGACGGCCCGGACGACCTTCTCGCCGAAGTGCTCGCGGACCTCTTCGACCACCTGCGCCGAGAGCTTGGTCGAGGCGTCGTACATCACACACACGATGGTCGACACCTCGAGCGACGGGTTCAGATTGCGCTTGACGAGGTCGACGTTGCGGAGCAACTGGCCGAGTCCTTCGAGCGCGTAGTACTCGGTCTGAATCGGTACGAGCACTTCCGTTGCCGCAGCCAAGCCGTTGACGGTCAACAGACCGAGTGTAGGTGGGCAGTCGATCAGGACGTACTCGAAGTCGTCGAGCACCGCCTCAATCGCCCGACGCAGGCGCGTCTCGCGACTGAAGGCGGCGACCAGTTCGATCTCAGCACCGGCCAGATCGAGGCTTGCCGGGGCCACGAACAGGTTCTTGACGTCGGTGGGTTCGATGCAGTTCTCGAGCGGAACGTCGTTCATCAACACGTGGTACATCGACGTCTCGAGGCCACGGTTTTCGATCCCGAGGCCCGTGGAAGCGTTGCCCTGTGGATCGAGATCGATCACGAGCGTGCGCAACCCCATCTCCGCCAAGCAGGCACCCGTATTGACGGTGGTGGTCGTCTTGCCGACGCCACCCTTTTGGTTGGCGATGGCGATGACGCGCGGCAGGGGGCGCACGGGGGGACGTGGGGCGTCACTGCTCACCGCCCCATTCTGCCGTGTCGGACCCACCGATACGCGGACCCCCGGGTGTGAACACGTGCTGGCCTCCTCGCTCCGCGAGGTGGCCCCCGAGGATGTTTCACGTGAAACGTCGGCGTCGGCCGGAGCCGGTCGGGCCTTGTTTCACGTGAAACGGCGGAACACCCGGACCGAGCCCACGCGTTGATTCTCAACGCCGAGTTCGTCGAGCAGCGCCGGCTGCCAGCGGTCTCCGGCCGGCGGCTCCGAGATCACCGCCCGCCCGCCCGCCACCAGCAGACCGACGGCCAGCCGCAGCGTGGATTCGGGTGGGCCGAACCCACGCGCCGTGACGACGTCGAAGCCAGCCCGGGTGCCGGCGTGGACTTCGCGGCGGATCTGCTCGGCGTCGCCAGGGAACACGCTGACATGCGCGAACGCGAGGCGGCGTGCGGCGCGCTCCAAGAAGTCGGTGCGCTTCTGCCGGCGATCGATGAGAAGCACGGAGGCGGCGGGGTAGCGCGCGGCGAGCACCAGACCGGGCAGCCCGCCGCCGCTGCCGAGGTCGGCGATTCGTGTTCCGTCCGGCAGCTCGCCGAGCGCAGCCACAAACCCGTCCGCATGGGCGACTGCGGTTTCGATCGGTGCCGCCCCGAAAAAGCCGAGACGCTGCGCCAGGCGCAGCGTCTCGATCAGTGATGTGTTCATCAGCCCGATTGGGCAGCCGGTCACGCGGGAGAGATCACGACCCGCCGTGTGGGGTCGTCACCGTCCGAGCGACTGGTGACGCCGTCGATGTCGGTGACCGTGTCGTGGACGACCTTGCGGTCGGCCGATGACATCGGCTCGAGCGCCTTCGCGCGTCCCGACGCGATCACGTCCGCGGCGACGGTCCGGGTGAAGTTCTCGAGCGCAGCCCGACGCTTCTCGCGATAGCCAGCGATGTCGATCTTGAGCCGGGTGTCGTGGTCGCCGAGACGCCGCTGGGCGGCGACACGGGCGAGGTCCTGAACGGCCGTCAGCGTCCGCCCTCCGGGCCCGATCAACAAGCCCAGATCAGTGCCGCTGGCACGGACCTCGAGATCGGTGCCGTCGCTGACGACCTCGACCTCGGCCGGCGAACCGAACGCTTCGGTGAGTCCACGCACGAACGACGCGGCAGCCTCGCCCACGGCGTCCGGGTCGACCGGTTCGGATGATGCTTGCTCCACCTTGTGCTCCTTCTTGGTTGCCCCGGTGCCGTTGCCCCGATGCTCGCGCCGACCGTTGCCGCGTTCGCCCTCCGACCCGCGGCTGGCGCGCCGGGGCCGTTCACGTCCGTTGGCCGCGTCCGGCTGGTCGGCCGCGCGGGACTCGTCCGTCGCCGGCGTCGCCCCTCGGTCACCAGCCGTGGTGGCCTCAGCGCCGCGCTCGCGGCGACCAGTGCGCTCACGACGATCACGCTTGGGGCGCACGGCGGTCGGGCGGACCCGGGCGCGCACGCGGGCCTCGCCGCGCAACAGGCCAAACAGACCCTTGCTCGGCTCCTGGACGATCTCGAACTCGGCGTCGTCGACGTCGACGCCCAGCCGGTCGAGGGCCACACGCTTGGCCTCCTCGACAGACTTGGCGGTCACTTCCACCCATTCCATGCGAACTCCTGACTGAGGGACGGGCGTTGCCGGCTACGGCCGGCGACGCTTCTTGGGCGAGGCCGGCCGCGCACCAGGGCGACCGGCGGGTTGATTCTTGGTCGGCGTGGGCCGGCTCTTCGGCGCAGTGGTGCGCTTGCTGGTGGGCGCCGGCTTACTCGCGGCGGGCTTGGCGGCGCTGGCCTTGGCGCCCCGCCCACTCGAGCCGTTGTCACGAGCCTGGGCCATGTCGCGGCGAGCCTGGGCGAACATCCCGCCGCCGTTGGGGCTGTCCTTCGCCTGCTCGCGAGCACGCTCGCTGGCGGCCTGGGCTTGCCGGCCGAGTGACTCTTCACCGTGGTAGAAGCGCCGGGTGATGTAGTACTGCTGGAGGATCCGGAGGATCGCCTGGACGATGTAATAGATCACCAGGCCGAGCAGGAAGAAGATCTGGAAGACCGCGAAGACCACGGGCAGGTACTGCATCAGCTTCTGCTGGCCAGGCGACATAGTGGGGCTCACCGAGGCCCGGGCCGCCACCATCCGCTGCTGGAAGAAGTACAAGCCACCCAGCACCACCACGAGGCCCGCGTAGATCAGCCCCTCGCCGAAGCTGCGCCCGAGCATCTCGGCCGGCGATACCGACAAGTCGAGGCCGAACGAGTTCATCTCGTGCTCGCGCACCAGCGAGCGGTACAGCTCGGAGTCGTGGGACAGATAGCGGGGGAGGAAGCCGACCTGCTCGGTGGCGGGCACGCCGCCGGCATTCAGCACGGCCCGGGCGATCAACGCATGGCCACCGGCCGGCTTGTAGGTCATGCCGTGCAGCACCCGGAACATGACGATGAACACCGGCGCCTGCGCGATCAGCGGGAGACACGAGGCCATCGGGTTGACCTTGTGCTCCTGATAGAGCTTCATCATCTCTTCGTTGAGCTTCTGCCGGTCGCCGCGATGCTCGGCCTGAAGGCGCCGCATCTCGGGTGCCAGTCGCTGCATCTCGAGCATGCCCTTGGTGCTCTTCAGGGTCAGCGGGGTGACCAGCAGCATCACCAGCACGGCGATCAGCGAGATCGCCGCGGCGTAGCTGTTGGTGATGCTGTACAACCACGCCAACAGCGACGCAGGAACTTCGAAGACTCCGGCAAGGATCACGCGGATACCGACTCTCTAGCTGATGCTCTCGGGGACGGCTCGGGCACCGGGTCGAACCCGGACGGCCCGAGCGGGCGGCAGCGCGCCAGGCGCTTGAGGGTGAGCCACAGACCGCGGCCGGTGCCGTGGACGCTGATCGCCTCGTGGCTGTACGCCGAGCAGGTGGGGAAGAAGCGACACGGCGACGGGCGCCCGGCGAAGCTCCGCTGATACCACTCGATCGCGCCGAGCAAGCGTCGTTGCGTCGCGCTCAGGGTGACTCCGCGGCAAGCGTCTGGGCCGGAATCTTCGCCAGCAGTTGTTCCAGCTCCTGGCGTAGCTGAACGAACGTCAGTTTGCTCGAAGCCGGCGTCGCACCGAGCAACATGATCACCGGCGGGACGGCCTCGGCGCGGTCGAGCTCGGCGAGGATCGCCCGCAGCCGGCGCCGCAGCCGATTGCGCTGCACGGCTGGGCCGACGGCGCGCCCGACCGCGAACGCCACCAGGGGCGCCGGCTCGGGAGGTGTGTCGGGAAGCGGACACCACGTGCACCACAGGGACGAACGACGGATCCTCACGCCCTCCCGCGACAAGCGCAGGAACGTCTGGCGTTGACGGATCCGGCCGATCAAGCCGAGAGGCGGGCGCGGCCCTTGAGGCGACGGGCCTTGAGCACGGCGCGGCCGGCGCGGGTGCTCATGCGGGCGCGGAAGCCGTGCTTCTTGGCGCGGCGGTGGGTGTTGGGCTGAAAGGTACGCTTCACGTCAATTCTCCACGTCGGCTCGGCGGTCGGTGTGCCCAGCAAAGGCCAGACGGCGTCCGACCGGACCGGACAAGGCTACGGGCGCGCGACACAAGCGCACAACTTCCATGTCAGCGGACCGATCCGGCAAGATGACGCCCCGGATCGGGCGGTTTCCGCGTCCGGTGGATCGTGGTACGGTGCGCCGCTTACGTCGACCATGCGCATTGTCCACAGTTGTGGACAACGGTGTGGAAGCGGGACGCGTGGGCGCCCGCCGGACGGCCGTTCGAGGTAGGTGATGGTGAGCGATCAACACGAGGTCTGGGCCGCGGTCGGCCAGTTGCTGCGTGCTCAGCTCACCGAATCAGTGTGGTTCTCGACGTTCGCTGAGGTCGTCCCGCAACTCCGCGACGACGAGGCACTCGTGCTCGAAGTGCCCAGCACGCTCGCCCGCGAGCGGATCCTCACCCGCTACCAACCGCTGATCCTCGACGCACTCGGGGACCTCGGATTCGCCAGCTTGCGTTTCGACGTCGTCGTCGTGTCGCCCGACGCCCACGAACCGACCCCACCGGCCGTCACCCAACCGGCACCCCACGAGCCGGCCCATCTCGGCCCGATCGTCGGCGGCAGCGACTCGCAACACTTCGACGACGCGCTCGACGCCGCCGGATTGAACCCGCGCTACACGTTCGAGACGTTCGTGAAGGGCGCGTCGAACCAGTTCGCCTTGGCGGCCGCCCTGCGCGTGGCCGAGACACCGGCCCGGTCGTACAACCCGCTGTTCATCTACGGCCAGGCAGGGCTGGGAAAGACCCACCTCCTGCACGCGATCGGGCACTACGTCCACAGCAACTATCAGCACCACGTCGTGCGCTACGTCTCCACGGAGACGTTCATGAACGAGTACGTCGACGCGATCCGCGCCAATTCGATGGCCAACCTGCGCCGCCGCTACCGGGAGACCGACGTGCTCCTGATCGACGACGTGCAGTTCCTCGAGGGCAAAGAAGGACTCCAGGAGGAGTTCTTCCACACCTTCAACTCGCTCCACGGGGCGAACAAGCAGATCGTGCTGTCCTCCGACCGGATGCCCGACGCGATCGCCACGCTCGAGGAACGCCTGCGCGGCCGGTTCAAGTGGGGCCTGCTCACCGACATCCAGCCGCCTGACATGGAGACCCGCCTGGCGATCCTGCGCACCAAGTCCGAGCGCGAACGGGTCCAGGTGCCGGCCGAGGTACTCGAGTTCATCGCGTCCAAGATCTCCACCAACATCCGCGAGCTCGAAGGCGCCCTGATCCGCGTGATGGCGTTCGCCAGCCTCAACGGTGGCCCGATCACGATGGACGCCGCACAGCAGCAGCTGGCCCCGCTGCTCACCGATGCCGAGCCGCGGCCGCGCACCGACGCCGAACTCCTCGACGAGATCGCCAACATCCTCGGGTTCGAGGTCGAGGCGCTCAAGTCGAAGAGCCGCCAACGCCCACTCGTGACCGCCCGCCAGATCGCGATGTACGTCTTCCGCCAGCTGACCGATCTCTCGTATCCGTCGATCGCCCGCCTGTTCGGTGGCCGCGACCACACCACCGTGATCCACTCGGTGGAGAAGATCGAGCGCCAAATGGGTGAACGCAAGGCGATCTACGAGCAGGTAACCGACCTGCTCCAAAAGCTCAAGGCATGAGGCACCGCGTCGCGCCGGGCTGCGCCCCGGGGCTGGGGACCGGTCTGGGGACGCGGCAGTGGACGCGCCGCCCACCATCGGTGGACAACCACGCACTGTCCACCGAATCACATCGTCGTCATTCCGAACCTGGGGAACCGTGGGGACATCCGTGCGCGACCGGCTCGGCGTTCTACGCTGGGCCGACGGTCGGTTGTCCCCAATCCACAGGGCCTACTACCACTACTAACTCGATACATCACCTCATGGGGAGAAGGGCAGCACTGTGAAGTTCCGTTGCGAGCGAGAGATCCTGGCCGAGGCGCTGACCACCGCAGGCCGGGCAGCCAGCAGCCGCGCGGCGACGCTGCCCGTGCTCTCCGGGCTGCGGCTCGACGTCAGCGAAGGCGAGCTGCAGGTCACCGGCACCGACCTCGAGCTGACCATCCAGCTCACCGTGCCCGTGCACACCGACCGCAGTGGCTCGGCCGTGGTGCCCGCTCGCCTGATCGCCGACATCGTCCGGGCCTTGCCCGCCGGCGCCGTCGACGTCACGCTCGGCGACGACGAGCTGACGATCAGCTCGGGCCGTTCCAAGTTCGCCGTGCGGCCACTGGCCCTCGGCGACTACCCGACGCAGGTCTCGTCCGACGCCGAACCGGTCACGCTGAGCTCGAAAGAGTTCGCCTCGGCGCTCCGGCAGGTCGTCCGAGCCGCCTCGAGCGACGACGCCCGAGCCGTGCTCACCGGCGTGCAGATCTCCGCCAGCGAAGCCGGCGTGAAGATGGTCGCCACCGACTCGTATCGCCTGGCCGTCCGTGACCTCCCGCAATCGACGCTGCTCGCCGCCGGGCAACACGTGCTCGTCCCCAGCCGGGCCCTGGCCGAACTGCAGCGGGTGCTCGGCGATCCCGAGAACGACGAGCTCACGGTGCGGCTCGGCGCCCGCGAAGCCGTGTTCTCCACCGGTTCCACACGCCTGACCACGCGCTTGATCGAAGGCGACTACCCCAACGTCCAGAACCTCCTGCCGACGTCATACCCGAACACCCTGACGGTCGGCCGTGACGCGCTCCTGGAAGCCCTGCGCCGCGTCAAGATCCTCGCCCAGGACACACCGGTGCGGCTCGGCCTCGGCGGCCCGACCCTGAAGCTCACGGCGGTCACCAACGAAGTCGGTAGCGCCGACGAGGAGATCGACGCCAGCTATGACGGCACCGAGATGACGGTCGCGTTCAACCCCGACTACCTGGCGGCTGGGCTCGACGCCGTCGAGGGTGACGAGGTGACGCTGGCGACCATGGACCCGATGAAGCCGGCGGTGCTGCGCGGCGTCGGCCACGCCGACTACCTCTACCTCCTCATGCCCGTCCGCGTTCCCTGAGTCTTCGCGACTTGGCGGTCTCCACCTCGGGGTGGCGGGCCCCGCCGGCTCCCGGCACGGTGACGTGACTCGAGCGCGTGCCGACGGTTGAGCTTGTAGGGGAGTTGGGGGTGGGGTGGGGCTCTACGGTGGCGGGCGGTGTTCGTCACGCGGCTGGAACTGATCGACTTCCGGAACTACCGGCGCGCCGAGTTCGATCTGACGTCGGGCGTCACCGCCGTACTCGGACGCAACGGGCAAGGCAAAACCAACTTCGCCGAAGCGCTCGCCTACCTCGCCACGCTCGACAGCTTCCGCGGTGCACCACCCGACGCCCTGATCCGCGTCGGCGCCGGCGCAGCGATCATCCGGGCCACCGTCCTCGACGACGGCCGCGACGTGCTGATCGAAGCCGAGCTGACCCGTCACGGTCGCAACCGCGTCCAGGTCAACCGGCAACGACTTGGCCGCACCCGCGACCTGCTCGGCGTGATCCGCGTCACCGTGTTCGCCCCCGACGACCTCGTGATCGTCAAAGGCGGGCCGGCCGAACGGCGACGCCTGCTCGACGACACGCTTGTCGCCTTGGCGATCAAGTATGACGCCGCCCGGCTCGAACTCGATCGCGTGATCCGGCAACGCAACACGCTGCTCAAGCAGGCCGCCGGCCGGCTCACCGACGAGATCGAACTGACCCTCGACGTGTGGGACGCCCGGCTCGTGACGGTCGGCGAGCAGCTCGGCCACGCCCGCGCCACGCTGGTCGCCCGGCTGACGCCGTTCGTCGACACCGCCTACGCCGACCTCGCCGGCATCGCCGCCCCGGTCGAGCTGACCTACGAACCGGAGTGGCGCCGCAGCGGGCTCGCCGCGGCCCTGCTCGCCGCCCGCCCCAACGACGTGCGGCGCGGCCAATCCACCGTCGGACCGCACCGCGACGACGTCGACCTGGCGCTCAACGGAATGCCCGCCCGGACCCACGCGTCCCAAGGCGAACAGCGCACGCTGGCACTCGCTGTGCGGCTCGCCGCGCACCGACTGATCGCCGAGCGCACCGGGTCGCCACCCGTGCTCGTGCTCGACGACGTGCTGTCCGAACTCGACCCCACCCGAGCGGCGGCGTTGCTGACCCACCTTCCCGCCGGCCAAGTCGTGATCACGTCGGCGTCACCGCTCCCCGAACTGGCACAACCCGAGCGCATCGTCGAGATCGACAGCGGTACCGTCGTCGGTGCACCGTCATGACCGCTTCCGATCCGGTTCCGTTGTCGGCGTCGCTCGACGCCGTGGTGAAGTCGCTGCGCGGCCCCAGCCGAGCCGCCGTCGGTGGCGTCTTCGGGCGCTGGGCCGAAGCCGTCGGCGAGCAGATCGCGGCGCACGTCCAGCCGGTGCGGCTCGACGGCGGCACGCTGCTGGTCGAAGTGGACGACCCCGCCTGGGCAACCCAGGTGAAACTGATGGCGAGCACGATCATCGAGCGCCTGCGCAGCGTCGCCGGCGTCGAGGTGACGGGGGTCGAGGTGCGCGTCGAACGTCGTGCCGCCCGCGGTCAACGCACCCGCTGAGCGCCGATCAGCCGGTTGCTTCGTCGACCACGACGACCACGGGCGCCTCAGGCGCAACCGGAGCGTCGTCGCCGTTGACCTGGTCGACGATCCACCGCACCGCGCCGGGGCCGACGAGTGCGGCCACGGCCAGGGCAACGAGGCCGATACCGAGCCGGATCCGACGGGCGCGTGTACGGCGCTGCTCGCGTAGCTCGGCAGCACGCCGTCCGGCGACGGTCTGCGACGTCGGCACGAACGCGGCACCGGCGGCATCGAGCGCGGCCGCGAGGCGCACCGGCTCGGGAGCGCTGGCCGGATCGGCAACCACGAGTGGCGCGGCGGCAATCGTCGCGGCAGGCGCGCCCAGCGTGGGTGCGGTGAGGGTGGGCGCTGTGGGTGCTGCGAGGGTGGGTGCTGCGAGGGTGGGTGCGGCGGCTGGGCCGAGGGCCGCGGGTGAGGGTGTTCCCAGGGGGAGCAGGGGTGCCAACTCACCGACCGGAGCGGCGAGTGCCCACGCCGGGACGGGGCTCACCGGTGGTGCCGGCGCCGGGAGTGGAGCGAGCGTCGGGGCCATCGCCAGCGAGGGCGCGAGCAGCGGCGGCAAGGCTGGCGCGGCGGGGGGCAGCGGCGCCGCCATCGACGGCATCGCCGGGGCCGTCAGGGGTGGCCGGAGCGGCGCGGCGGGCGGCAACAGCGGGGCGGCGAGCGTGTCCTGATCAGTGGAGGTGAGCGTCGACGGTTGAGCCATCACGGGATCCCATCGGATGTCCACGGCGACGACTTGAGCGCGGACGCGCCATGCTGAGCGGGTGCCCGTGAAAGCCCAACTCCAGGACGACCTGACGGCGTCGATGAAAGCCCGCGACCAAGCGACGACGTCAACCCTGCGGATGTTGCTGGTGGCGATCAACGTGGCCGAGGTCGCCGGCGACACGGCCGTCGAGCTGAGCGACGACGACGTCCTCGCGGTGCTGCGGGCGGAGGCCAAGAAGCGCGCCGAAGCTGCCCAGATCTACGCCCAGGCCGGGCGCGCCGAATCGGCCGAAAAAGAGCGCGGCGAACTGGCGGTGATCGAGCGCTACCTTCCGGCGGCTCCCGACGCGGCCGAGCTGCAGGCGCTCGTCGACGCCGCCGTGGCGGCTGCTGCGGCCGACGGTGTCACCGGTCCGAAGGCGATGGGCCTCGTGATCAAGGCGGTCCGCGAGCAAGCCGGCCCCGCCGCCGACGGCGGCGCGATCGCGGCCCTCGTCAAAGCCGCCCTCACCTGATCCTCCGTCCGTCCCCAGCAGACCGCGCGGATTGCTCGTAGCGGTCGTCCGCGAGTGCCTGGCACCGC
>JAEZFY010000042.1 GCA_023417265.1 Actinomycetes bacterium
CCAAGGCAAGACCAACAAAGAAGCGATGCGCATCCTCAAGCGCGCACTCGCCCGCGAGGTCTACCAAGCCATCATCACCGACCTCGCCACCACCCCAGAAACCACTTGACATCCATAGGAGCATCCCCGCCGGACCGGCCGCGCACACGCACCGATCGTCGGGGCGGGAATTACGGGTAGATCGCGTCGATGTAGGCGAGTTCGCCGACCCAGAAGTCGCCGAACTCGCCGTACAGGGCCGAGGCCTCGTCGAAGCGCATCGTGTAGACGACCTCTTTGACCGTCGCCATCGTGTCGGCGAACAACGTGACACCCCACTCGTGGGTGTCGAGCCCGGTCGAGCCCGTGATCAGCTGCAGCACCCTCCCGGCGAACTTGCGCCCGCTCGACCCGTGTTCGTGCATCATCGACAGGCGCCGGTCGTACGGCGTGGCGTACCAGTTGGCGTGCGCCTCGCGTCGCTTGCTCATCGGGTAGAAGCAGAACACCGTCTTGCCGTCCGGCGGGAGCTGCGGGTACAGGCGGTCGCGGAGCATGTGCTCGGGCAGCCCGGCGGCGTACTCGCTGACCTCGGTGAGCGACAGGTAGCTGTCGATCAGCTCCAGCCCGGCGGCCTGAACCGCGACCTGGAACGCGCGCAGCGGGGCCGTGTCGGCGCTGAGCAGCATGAACGCGCTGTCGGCCTTGTGGCCGAACAGTGCCGCCGTGACCACTTGGCACCCGTCGCGCTCGGCGACGGCGATCGCCTCGACGAGCGCGTCGCGGTCGACCCCCGCACGATCGTCGTCGTACGGCGAGCAGAACAGGTGCAACACGGCGAGTCCGTTGTCGAGACGCATGGCGTCACGGTACCGGCGTCGACGGCCACGATCTCAGAGCCGTCTCAGAGCCGTCTCAGAGCCGCTCGGGGCTGTACAGATTGCACCCGCCGGGGCGCACGAAGCCGGCCAGCACGAGGTTGGCACGGCGGGCGGCCCGCACCGCCAGTTCGGTGGGTGCGCTGACGGCCACGAGCATGGCGAACCCGGCAGCCCAGGCCTTGTGCACGATCTCGACCGATGCCCGGCTGCTGACGAACAGCCCGAGGCCGGTGGCCGGCAGCTCGCCGGCCAGGAGCAGCGCCCCGATCACCTTGTCGACCGCGTTGTGGCGGCCGACGTCTTCGCGCACGTGGAGCACCTCACCGGCGGGGGTGAAGGCGGCCGCCGCGTGCACCGCTCCGGTGGCGGCGAACAGGGTCTGGTGGGGGGCCACCACCTCGGGGATCCGCTCGATCAGGTCGAGGTCGACTGGACCGTGCTCGGGGAGCGGCGTGAGCCGCGCGGACAACTCGTCGAGTTGGGTGTTTCCGCACCAACCGCAGCTCGACGTCGTGGCGGTTAGCCGGGCCGTCGGCGTCGGCGCCGCGCCGCCGGTCACGACGGTGACGGTGTTGTACTGCTGCGGCGTCGGCTCGGCCACCGGCGCGGCCGACCCTCCGCTGGCCGATGTGGCCGAGCAGTAGCGGACGGTGGTGACGGGCGCCCCGGCGAGGAGGCCGTCGGTGTGGCAGAAGCCGACGGCGAGCTCGAAGTCGTGGCCGGGTGTGCGCATCGTCGTGGCCACGATCGCCTCGTCGAGCCGGATCGTCAGGGGTTCCTCAACGATCAGCTGGTCGGGCTGGCGCCGGACGGCGCGTTCAGCACCCTCGGCGCGCACCGTGGTGACGACAACACGTTGCGTCCGAGAACGGGCCACGGCGGAAGGCTACGCTCGCCGCCCATGAGCTCCTCGTCACGCGGTCTGGTCCGGTCGGCCGGAGCCGAAGTGGTCGGCACGGCGCTGGTCGTGCTCGGTGGGCCGGGACTGCTGCTGTTCGGCGGCCCCGATCTCGGCACGCTCGGCGTGGCGGTCGGGTTCGGCGCCTCGCTGGCGATCGCGATCGGCGTGCTCGGTGCGGTGGCCAACCCGATGTTCAGCCTGGCCCTGTGGTTCGCCAAGGCGATCACCATCAAGGAAGCGATCGCCGACTGGATCGGGCAGTTCGTCGGCGGCATCGTCGGTGGGGCGATCCTGTGGGGGCTCGCCGACACGGGTCGGCTGACGGGGGGTGTCAACGGTTGGGCGCCCGGCGACGGGGTCGGTTCGGGCCTCGACCTCGGGATCACCACCGGACCGTTCGCCGAGCTCGGTGTGGTCATCGCCGCCGAGTTGGTGTTCGGTGTGATCCTGACGATCGTGCTCTTGTCGTCGATCAAGGAGCAGCGCTCGAACGCGGCGACGGCGACGTTCGTCGGCGCGGCCTACACGGTGGCGACGTTGTTCCTGTTGCAGATCTCGGGGGCCGGCGTCAACCCGGCGCGCAGCGTCGGCGTCGCCGTGTTCGCCGACACCGACCCGAACGCGCTCAGCCAAGTGTGGCTGTTCGTGCTCGTGCCCGTGCTCGCTGCCGTCGGAGGCCTGCTCGTCTGGCTGGCGATCGACGAAGCCACCATCGACGACACGGTGTTCGACGACACGGTGCTCGAGTCGGCCGTCGACGCCGCTGAAGACCTCGTCGACTGACATGTCGTGAGGGCCCGCCCGGCGTCGCTCGGCACCGACTTCCATCGGTTCTGGCTGGCGGCTGCGGCCTCCAACCTCGGTGACGGCATCCGCCTCGGCGCGCTGCCGTTGCTGGCCCTGCGACTCACCGATCAGGCGTTCCTGATCGGTGCCGCGTCGGCGGCCACGATCGCCCCGTGGCTGCTCGCCCCGCTGGCCGGGGTGCTGATCGACCGCAGCGACCGCCGGCGGCTGATGGTGATCGGCCAGTTCGGTCGGGCGGTCCTCGTGAGCGTGCTGATCGCCCTGATCGCAAGCGACACGCTGACGATCGGCGTGTTGTTGGTGATCGCCGTCGGGCTCGGCGTCGGTGAGGTGATCGTCGACACGACGTCGCAGGCCGCGATCCCGCAGCTGGTCGAGGCGCACCAGCTCGACCGGGCGAATGCCCGCCTGCAGGTGGCGACGCAGGTGCTCGACGAGGTCGTCGGCGTGGCGCTCGGTGCGCTCCTGTTCACCCACGTGGCGAGCCTGCCGTTCGTTGCCGACGCGGTGACGTTCGTGGTCGGCGGCGTGCTCTTGGCGACGTTGCGGCGTTCGTTGCAGGCGACCCGCGCACCGGCGGCCCGGGGAGTGCGCACCGACTTGGCGGAAGGCTTCCGGTTCCTGCGCCGACAGCCGTTCCTTCGCAACTGCATGTTCGGGGCGGCGGTGTCGAACGTGGCCACGAACATGAGCTTCGCCGTGCTCGTGGTGATGGTCGTGCGCGAGCTCGGCGCCAGCGAGGCGGCGTACGGCATCGTCATCGCCGCGTCGTCTCTGGGCGGCGTGCTGGCGGCGTTCGTGGCTGGCGCGATCACCCAGCGACTCGGGCGCGGCCGCGTCCTGCTGACCGCCCCGGCGTTCGTGCTCGTGGGACTGGTCGGCGCGGCCACCGCCCCCCACGTGGCCGTGGTCGCCGCGGCGTGGTTCGTGATCCGGTTCGGGATCATCTCGTTGTCGGTGCCGGCGGTGTCGCTGCGGCAGGCGTTGACGCCCGACCACCTGCTCGGGCGGGTGGTCGCCTCGTTCCGGATGGTCGGCATCGGCGCCGGCCCGGTCGGGGCCGTGCTCGGCGGGCTGCTCACCCAAGCGACGAGCGTGCGCACCACCAACGTGATCGCGGCTGGCACGATGGCGTTGGCGGCGCTGATCCTCGTCAACGCCGTCCGCCGACTCGACCCGGCCGATCTGCACCCGGCAGCCACACCGGTCGCCTGATCGGAACCCGCGGGGCGAAAAACACCGGAGCCCGGCCGACGAATCGACCGGGCTCCAACGGCGGTACTCAGCCCGCCGGCGTTCCGCGCGCCGTGCTGCGCGGAGCGGGACTCAGAAGTCCATGTCCCCGCCGTGGTCGTGACCCGCGGCGCCGTTCTTGGGCTCGGGCTTGTCGACGACGACGGCTTCGGTGGTGAGGAACAGCGCCGCGATCGAGGCCGCGTTCTGGAGTGCCGAACGGGTGACCTTGGCGGCGTCGATGACACCGATCTTGACGAGGTCCTCGTACTCGCCGGTGGCGGCGTTGAGGCCCTCCGAGCCGCTCAGCGCACGCACGCGGTCGATCACCACGCCACCTTCGAGGCCGGCGTTCTCGGCGATCTGGCGGAGCGGGGCGGTGAGCGCCCGGGCCACGATGCGGGCCCCGGTGGCCTCGTCGCCGTGCAGCCCGGCGACCGTCTGCTCGACGGCCTCGAGCGAGCGCACGAGCGCCACGCCACCGCCGGGCACGACGCCTTCCTCGATGGCCGCCTTGGTGGTGCTGACGGCGTCCTCGATGCGGTGCTTCTTCTCCTTGAGCTCGACCTCGGTGGCTGCGCCGACCTTGAGCACGGCCACGCCGCCGGTCAACTTGGCGAGTCGCTCCTGGAGCTTCTCGCGGTCGTAGTCGGAGTCGGTGTTGTCGATCTCGGCCTTGATCTGGCTGATCCGGCCCTTGATGTCGGACTCGGCGCCGGCACCCTCGACGATCGTGGTCTCGTCCTTGGTGATGATCACGCGCTTGGCGGTGCCGAGCAGGTCGAGCGTCGTGTTCTCGAGCTTGAGCCCGACGTCCTCGCTGATGACCTGGCCACCGGTGAGGATCGCCATGTCCTGGAGCATCGCCTTGCGACGGTCGCCGAACCCGGGTGCCTTGACGGCGGCCGAGCGGAACGTGCCACGGATCTTGTTGACGACCAGCGTGGCGAGGGCCTCGCCCTCGACGTCCTCGGCGATGATGACCACCGGCTTGCCGGCCTGCATGACCTTCTCGAGCACGGGCACGAGGTCGCGCACCGTCGAGATCTTGCCCTGCAGGAGCAGGATGTACGGGTCGTCGAGCACCGCTTCCATGCGGTCGGTGTCGGTGACGAAGTACGGCGAGATGTAGCCCTTGTCGAAGCGCATGCCCTCGACGAGGTCCATCTCGATGCCGAACGTGTTCGACTCCTCGACGGTGATCACGCCGTCCTTGCCGACCTTGTCGATCGCGTTCGAGATCGTCTCGCCGATCTCCGTGTCGGCGGCCGAGATCGCCGCGACCTGGGCGATCTGCTCCTTGCTGTCGACTTCGACGGCGAGCGACTTGATCGACTCGACGGCGGCTTCGACGGCGGCCTCGATGCCGCGCTTGACGCCGACCGGGTTGGCGCCGGCGGCGACGTTCTTGAGGCCCTCGCGCACCATTGCCCACGCCAGTACGGTGGCGGTCGTGGTGCCGTCGCCGGCGACGTCGTCGGTCTTCTTGGCGACTTCCTTGACGAGCGCCGCGCCGATCTGCTCGTAGGGGTCCTCGAGCTCGATCTCCTTAGCGATCGAGACGCCGTCATTGGTGATCGTGGGGGCGCCCCACTTCTTGTCGAGGACGACGTTGCGGCCCTTCGGGCCGAGCGTGACGCGCACCGCGTCGGCGAGCTTGTTCATGCCCGCCTCGAGGCCGCGGCGGGCCTGGCTGTCGAACGCAATCTGCTTCGCCATGGGTGGTCCCTCCGAGATGTTGGACTGTAGATAGTGCGACTAGACGTACTGCGACTAGCACTCGCGCGGAGCGAGTGCTAGCACTCTACAGCCAAGACTGCTAAGGCGCCAGCGCCGAAGTACCGCTACCCGACGTGGCCGTACGCGGCGCGGCCGGTCACGCGCAACCGCCGGCGACGGCCGGGATGATGCTGACCGTGACGCCGTCGCCGACCGGGGTCGCCAGACCCTCCAGGTAGCGCACGTCGTCGTCGTCGACGAACATGTTGACGAACTTGCGCAGCTCGCCATGCTCGTCGAGCAACCGGTCGGAGAAGCCGGGATGGGCGGCGTCGAGCCCGGCGATCACGTCGGACAACGAACCGGCGGGCACCTCGACGAGCTTGTTGCCGCCCGCCAACGGGCGCAAGGTGGTGGGGACGCGGACGGTGACAGCCATAGTGCAAAAGATAACCGTGGAGGTCGGGTTTGCATTCCGGGCGTAACGTCCGCGCATGACCTCAACCTCTTCGGCGGGCACCGACCAGGGCGACGCGACACCGGTTGCGTTCGGGTCCGGGTTGCGCAGCGAATGGCTGCTCGACCCGGCGGTGACCTACCTCAACCACGGCACCGTCGGGGCGCCGCCGCGCAAGGTGCTCGAGTACCAGTGGGCGTTGACCCAGTTGATCGAGCGTCAACCCGCCCAGTTCATGTTGCGCGAACTCGCCGACGCCCACGCCACCGGCCAACGCAGCCGGATCCGTGAGGCGGCCGCCGAGGTCGCCGCGTTCGTGGGCGCCGACGCCGACGGGCTCGTGTTCGTCGACAACATCACCGAGGGCGCCAACGCGGTGCTCAAGTCGTACCCGCTCGGACCGGGCGACCAGGTGTTCACGACCGACCTCGGGTACGGCGGTGTCACCAAAGCGGCCGAGTTCGCCGCCCGTTCGGCAGGCGCTGAGCACCGCTCGATTGCCATGCCGCGGCCGGGTGCGCAGCCGGCGGCGTTCGTCGCCGCGATCGCCGAGGTATTCGAGCACGCCCCGCCGGCGCGCACGCGGCTGCTCGTGGTCGACCACCTCACCTCCACCACGGCATTGCTGTTGCCGATCGCCGAGATCGCCGCCGTCGCCCACGCAGCGGGCGCGTTCGTGCTCGCCGACGGCGCCCACGTGCCCGGCCAGGTGGCGCTCGACATCGCTTCGCTCGGCGTCGACTGGTACGCGGCCAACCTGCACAAGTGGGCGTGGGCGCCGCGCAGCGCGGGCTTCTTGTGGACTGCTCCCGAGCACCGGCCGGCGCTCCGCCCGACCGTCACCAGCTGGGGCCTCGACCTGGGGATCGCCGCCGAGTTCGACTTGCCCGGCACGCACAACCCGACGGCGTTCCTCAGTGCCCCGTACGCGCTCGAGCTGATGCAGTCCTACGGGCTGGCCGCCGTGTGGCGCTACACGCACGAGCTGGCGTGCTGGTCGGGTCAGTTCCTCGCCGACTCGTGGGGCACGCCGTGGTCGACCCCCGAGGAGATGGTGGCCGCGATGGTGACGGTGCGCCTCCCCGCGTCGCTCGGTGGCTCGCCCGCCGAGGCCGCCGGCGTGTTCGCCGCACTCGCCGTACGGGGGATCGAGGTGCCGATCTACCCGCTCGGGACGCACCTCGAGACGCGCGTGTCGGCGGCGATCTACTGCGACCGGAGCGACGTTGAACGGCTCGCCGCGGCGGTCATCGAGCTCGCCGGACCGCCCCGACCTGGCGCCGCCTCGTAACCTCGGGGCATGCAGGTCGTCGCCGCGGTCGACAAGTTCCGGGGCACCGCCACCGCCGCCGAGGTCGCCAACGCGATCGGTCAAGCCTGCTGGGAGGCGGGACACGATTGCGTGGAGTTGGCCCTCGCCGACGGCGGGGAGGGTTTGCTCGACGCGCTCGGCGGACCCAACCGCAGCACGCGTGTCACCGGGCCGCTCGGCGCTCCGGTCGACGCCGCCTGGCGGTTCCACCGCGGCACGGCGGTGATCGAGATGGCGCGGGCGAGCGGCCTCGCTCTGGCCGGTGGCGCCACCGCGAACCAGCCCCTCGACGCCACCACCGCCGGCACCGGCGAGCTGATCGATGCCGCCCTGGTGGCGGGCGCCAAGCGGATCATCGTCGGGCTCGGCGGCTCGGCCACGACCGACGGTGGCCTGGGGGCGCTCCAGGCGATCCCCGTCCCGGCTCGGCTCCGCAACGTCGAGTTGCTCGTCGCCTGCGACGTGACGACCCCGTTCACCGAAGCGGCGGCGGTGTTCGGTCCGCAGAAGGGCGCCAGCCCCGCCCAAATCGATCTGCTCACCGGGCGGCTCGCCCGGCTCGCCCAGCAGTACCTGGCCGAGTACGGGGTCGACGTGCGCGCGCTCCCCGGCGCAGGCGCCGCGGGCGGCCTGGCCGGCGGCCTCGCCGCGCTCGGCGGGACGCTCGTCGGCGGTTTCGATCTGGTGGCCGACGAGGTCGGTCTGCACGACGCGATCGAGCAGGCCGACCTCGTCATCACCGGGGAAGGCCACCTCGACGCGCCGAGCTTCGCCGGCAAGGTGGTCGGTGGCGTCGCCCGGCTCAGCGAGGCCGCGGGCGTGCCGGTGGTGGCGATCGGCGGCGTCGCCGACCCCGAGGTGGCGGGCCAGATCCCGACCTACGCCCTGGCCGACCTGTTCGGTATCGACCGCGCCCTCGCCGAGCCGCTCGCGTGCATCGAGTCGGCGGCCGCGCGCGCGCTCGCCGAGTACGCCCGCTGACGCGCTCCGCCGGCGACGGGGCGCAGGCGATCAGCCGGCGGGGGCCGAGGTGGGCGGCGTGGCCGTGCTCGGGTTGGTGGGTGGCGTCGCCGCGCCGCTCGCGGACTGGTCGATCTGGGTCAGGTCGAGGTCGCCGGGTGCCATCTCGGCGAAGTCGCGGCCGAGCATCAACAGCACGCCGGCGCCCTTCATGTCGTTGTCGCGGATCGGCAACGGATCGGGCAACGGGGCCACGTTGAGCGTGCCGCCGAGCACGACGTTGAGCGAGTTGGCGACGGCCTGGGCCGCCGGGTTGGCGGCGTCGTAGTAGATCGCCGAGGTGTCGATGTCGGGGGCCGATTCGTTGGTGTCGGTGGGGTCGGTGGTCTGGAACCCGGCACTGTTGGCGAGGATCCGGGCGGCCGCGCCCGCCGAGCCGCCGCGCCCGTTGGCGTTGGCGACGATCACCGACGCACCGGTGGTGGGCAGACCGGGCGGTTCGGTGATCACCGGCTCGAGCTGCGGAACGCTGTCGGATGCGGATGGTGTGGTGGACTCGGTGGGTGTGACCACACCCGGCGTGTCGCCGCCACCTGCCGGCGCGGTGACGCCACCGTCGTCCGTGATCGAACGCAGGATCAGGTAGCCGGCCGCGACGGCGATCACCGCGAGCACGATCGCCACGATGCCGCTCACCGGCGGGGGACCGTCGTTGACCCGCGGGCGACGGGCGATCTGACCGGAACCGTCCTCGTAACTCATGCGCTACAGACTGCCTCTTCGCGACCCCGATACTGTGGCGCGACGTGCCGGTCGACCCGCAACCAACCCGCCCGTACCTGATCGGAGTCGCTGGCGGCAGCAACTCGGGCAAGACCACGATCGCCGAGCGGCTGGCCGACGTGGTCGGTGAGCGCCAAGTGGCCTTGCTCAAGCTCGACGCCTACTACGCAGCGATGCCACACCTCACGCTCGCCGAGCGGGCGGCCCTGAACTACGACCATCCCGACGCGTTCGACTGGCAGTTGCTCGACGCCCACCTGGCCGCGCTCACCGCCGGCACCCCGGCCGACGTACCGGTCTACGACTTCGCCGACTACGACCGCACGACGGCCGTCACGCGTGTGTGGCCCACTCGCGTCATCGTGGTCGAGGGCATCCTCGTGCTGTGGGAGCCGCGCCTGCGCGAGCGATTCGACCTGAAGATCTTCGTCGACGCGCCGCCCGACCTGCGCATCATCCGCCGCCTCCGCCGCGACGTCGCCGAGCGCGGGCGCACGCCAGAGAGCATCATCGAGCAATACCTGGCCACCGTTCGCCCGGCTCACGAGACGTTCATCGAGCCGAGCAAGCGCTATGCCGACGTGATCATTCCCGAAGGCGGGATGAACCGCCCGGCGCTCGAGGTACTGCTGGCCCGCGTGCGCGAGCTGGCGAGTCAGCCGGCCGACGTGGGCGGGGCCGAGCTGCCGGGTGCGCTGTCAGCCGTGGTGCCCTCGGTGGCCGCCCCGCCGCCCTGAAGCTGGGCGAGCGTCTTGTCGGCGGTGTCCTCGCCGAGGGCCACCAGCACGGTGGCCTCGCCGATCGCGTCCGGGTCTTCGAGCGGGGCCGGC
The DNA here is from genome assembly GCA_023417265.1 of Actinomycetes bacterium. Taxonomy (GTDB): domain Bacteria; phylum Actinomycetota; class Acidimicrobiia; order Acidimicrobiales; family Ilumatobacteraceae; genus Ilumatobacter. The sequence continues at coordinate 9,863 of JAEZFY010000042.1, forward strand.
GTCGGCAGCGGTTCGAGCACGATGTCGCCACCGCCCAGCGCGGCGACCACGGAGTTGGCGACCGCCTCCGCCTCGGGCACCGAGGCGTTGTAGTACACCTTCGTGGTGGCGACCTTCTCGGATGAGTTGGTGGCCGTGGCCAGCGTGAACCCGGCGGCGGCGAGCTCGTCGCTCATGCGCCCGGCAGCGCCGTTCACCGAGCTGGCGTTGGCGACGACGACGGTGGCGCCCTCGGTGATCAGCTCTGGCATGGTGGTGGGTGTGGCGGGCGGTTGCGTCGCCACCGGCGGCGCGGTGGTGGAGCTGGCGATGGTGTTCACCACCGGCGCGGTGGTGCCCGGCGCGGGGGTGGAGCTGGTGGTGTCGTCGTCGTCACCACCGCACGCACTGAGCGCGAGGACAGCGGCGAGGGCGACGGCCGGCGATGCGGCCCGACGGAAAACCTGCGCTCGTGTCACGCTGACCAACCTAGTCAAGACCGCGGTACGCCGCCGGACACCTGCTGGTGAACACGTGCCGGCCCGGCACTCGCGGACGACCTCGACGAGCGATCCGCGCGGTCTCCGGGCACTCGCGGGGGATGCGGCGCCCGCTTCGCTGAGCCCTCAGGTCGCGTCGACCTTGTGGCCGTCGGCTCAGAAGCGAGGGATTGCCGGGGCGCTCGGCACGTCGGGGTCGTGCGCCGGGTCCTGCTCAGGCAGGCTGCCGTCGAACCACGGATCGCGCTTCCAGTCGGGCACCGGCGCGGTGCCTTCGGCGCTCGGGACGAACGCCGACGGTGTGGTGTGCTGGTGGGTGTGGACGTAACGGCGGCAATTCGGGAACACGGCCCGGGCGCGTACGCGCACCGTGAACTGGGCGCCCGGGAACGTGGCGGTCAGCGCATCGTCCGGGTCGATCGACGCATCGCCGGTCAGCCGCAGTCGCGTGCCGTCGGCGAAGTCGATGAACAGCATCCCGACGGCGGCGTGCTCGGTGATGTTGCCGGCGCTGAGGAACATGCCGTTGCCGTCGTAGACCGGGAACGCCAGGGTCGACGCGTCGACGACGCGCACGAAGCCCGCCGCGCCGCCCTTGTACGAGCACTGTGGTTGGCCGTCGGCGTCGCAGGTGGCCAGGAAGAACATGTCGCGGGCCTCGATGAAGGCTCGGAAGGCGGTGAGATCGTCGCCGACCACGCTCCCGAGTCGGTCGGCGAGGCGGCGCGTGTCGAAGCGGTCCTGAAGCCGACGGTGCGAGTCTCGGTACTCCATGACGCCCCCTGGCAACCCGTGCGAATGCGGTGGGGGTGAGCCTAGATCGGTGTGCGCGGCGCTGGTAGGGGCTGCGCGCCGGGTGGGCCGTCAGGTGGTGCCGGTGGTGCGCCGCCAGTAGCCGGTCATCGACACCCGCGCGGCGGGGAGGCCGATGTCGTGGCGCAGGTACTTGCGGATCTGGGTGATCTGGCGCGACTCGCCGGCGCCGAACGCGGTCGCGATCGAGTCGCCCCCGAACCGCGCGACGAGACCGGTGACGAGGTCGTACAGCCCCGTTCCGGTCCCCGGCTCGGCGCCGCCGCGGTGATGCCACACCACGTTCGTGCGCGTCCCGGGGAACTCGACGGTGTGCTCGGCGTCGATCGTCTCCGCCAGCACGGTGGCGGCATCGCCGTCGGCCATGCCGTCGAGCAGCGCAGCCACCGCGGCGAACCCGCTTTCGTCGGTGACGAAGAGGTGGTGTCGCGGTTCGGGTTCGGGTGCGTAGGCGCCCTCGCTCCAGTAGCCCGAGCGGGGGCCCCACAGGGCGAGGCGATCACCCGGTCGGCACGTCGCCATCCACGCCCCGACGCCGTCGGGGTGATCGTGGACGACCGCCCACATGGTGAGCTCACGGCTGGCGGGGTCCCAGCGCCGGGTCGTGTAGTACGCGCCGTACGGGCGCGCCTCCGGATCGGCGGCTATCCACTCGGCGATCGAATAGCTCGCCGGCAGGGCGCTGCCGGGCCGCGCCACCATGACGTACAGGAACTGGTCGCCGCCGACCGACACGTGCTCGGCGAGGCCCGGACCGCCGACCACGACCTCGCGGAGGTTGCCGGTGAGATCGCGTGTCCGGCGGACCTCGCCGAGGTGCGTGCGGATCTCAGCCTGTTCGCCGAGCTCGCGTTCCAGGCTCGTCAGCGGCACGTCCTCGGCAACCACCGCGCGAGCGCGACCGACCAGGCCCATGACGGCCGCCGACACCTCGTCGACGGTCGCGACGGGCGTGGCGAACGCGGCGCGGACGCGGGCGCGCCCGGCGGCGGTGACGACGTCGAACCCGATCCCCTGGGTGTCGACCGCGACGACCTCGGCGTCGACGGCATCGACGACGCCGGCGGCGTGGCGGGCGAGCAGCAGCACCGTGTCGGCGTGGTTGGCGTTGAAGTGTTCGACCGTGTCGTCGACGCGCTCGCGGACGGCAGCGTCGAGCGGCGCGGCCGGATCGCCGGACGGGCGGGCCGCGTCCAGCTGCTGTCTCGTCGTTGCCGCGGTCATGGTCAGCCCGGCGCGATCTGTGCCGCCGACGGGACCGCCGTGGCGGGGTCGCCGTCGAGTGCGAGCTCGAGTTCGGACACGAGGTGCTCGATGACGTACGGGTAGCTCAGTGGGCTGGCGTGGGAGAACGCCCCGGCCAGCAACGAGTCGGCGAGAATCTCGCGGCCCTCGGCGAACGCGGTCAGCGTGTTGCGCAGCGGCAGGTCGCGGATGGCCTGGATCGCTGCCTCGCCGTCTCCCAACCACACGATCGCGTCGGCGTCGAGCGTGGCGACCTCCTCGCCGCTGACGGTGAACCAGAACTGGTCGCCGGCCACGGCGTCGTACACCGACGGGGTTGCCAGACCGAGCTCGGCGAGGAACCGCGCTCGCGGGTCCTGCGACGAGTAGCCGCCGGGCTGGCTCTCGTACAGGTAGGTGACGCCAGCCGTCAGGCCCGCCCACTCCGGGTGCTCCTCGCGGACGGCGGCGAACAGAGCCTTCGTTTCGGCGATCACCTGGGCGGCCTCGGCCGAGCGGCCGATCGCCCGGGCGTCGATCGTGAGGGCGACGTCCCACGGCACGCCGTAGTCGACGTACTCGCCCGGCTGGGCGATGGTCGGGGCGATCGCCGAGAGCGTGGCGTAGTCGGCGTCGGTCATGCCGGAGCTGATGCCGAGGACGACGTCGGGGCGCAGCGCCGCGATCTGCTCGAAGTTGAGCGCCTCGGCGGGGATCACCTCGGGTGTCAGGTCACCGAGTTCGTCTTGGGCCCACGGCCACGTGGCGTACGGCTGGTCGCCGTACCAGTCGCGCACGGCGACCGGCTCGGCGCCGATCGCGAGCAGGCCTTCGTGCTCGGCGAAGCCGACGACGACGATCCGCTCGGGCTTGGCGTCGATCGTGGTCGTGCCGTACTTGTGCTCGATCGTCACCGGGAACGTGTCGGGCGCGATCGAGGTCGGCGCCGCCGTGGCCGGGGCGTCCGGTGTGCTGCCCGGGCTGGCGGGTGCGGTGGGTGCGGTGGGTGCGGCGGATGCCGGCGAGGCCGTGCCTGCGGGTGGCGTCGTTGGGAGTGGCGTCGTCGGGGCCGCCGTGGCCGGGGGTGTGGTCGGGCGCGTGGTGTCGCTGTCGCCGCAGGCGGCCAGCAGGGTCAGCGGAAGGAGCAGGGCGAGTGCCGAGCTCGGCCGGAAGAGGTTCACGGAGGTCCTTTGCTTGGTGGGGGAGATGAGACGGGATGGTGCGGGATGGTGCGGGATGGTTCGGTGGCCGCGTCAGGGCGCCGGTGGCGAGGGTTGCCGCGGCGGTGGCGCGGCGTGCGGCGCGGGGTCCGTGTGGCCCACTGCGTGGGCGGCCAGTTCGGCGGTGAGTTCGGCGGTCAGCAAGGCCGACAGGGCCCAGAC
>JAEZFY010000102.1 GCA_023417265.1 Actinomycetes bacterium
CGCCCGCCCCCCCAGGGTAGTTGACGTTTCGTCCGGTCGTTACCGTCAGCCGACGGTGATCTGGGCGATCGATTCGGCGATCGCCGCGCTGACGTCGGCCGAGATCGGGGCCGAGCCGGCGGTTGCCGCGGCGGCCGCCTGACCGTCGGACGATCCGACCCACAGCATGAACGCCTTGACGGCGTCGGCCGTGGCCTGGTCGTCGTACTGCAAGCAGAAGATGTGATACGAGACGAGCGCGATCGGATACGTGTCGGCCGAGTCGGGGTTGCGGTTGACTTCGATCGCGTAGTCGAACTCGCTGCCCGAGCTGATCCGCTCGGACGAGTCGACGATCCGGCCAGCGGCCTCGGCCGAGAACTCGACGAACCCGTCGGCGACACCCACGGCGGCCGCTGGGAGGGCGTTGATCTGGCTGGCGTCGGCGTAGCCGATTGAGCCGACCCCGGCCTCGATCGCGGCGACCACGCCGGACGTGCCATCGGCACCTTCGCCACCGCCGGGCCCGTCGTCCCAGATCTCGATCGCGCCGTACGTCCACACCTCGGGCGCGGCCTGGGCGAGATAGTCGGTGAAGTTCTCCGACGTGCCCGATTCGTCGGAGCGGTGCACGGGGTTGATCGCCAGGTCCGGGAGCGTGAGATCGGGGTTGTCGGCGGCGATCGACGGGTCGTTCCAGCTCGTGATGGTGTTGGCGAAGATCCCGGCGATCGTTGCCGGCGCGAGCCGCAGGGTCGCACCTTCCAGCTCGGGCAGGTTGTAGGCAACCGCGATCGGCGACACGTAGTGGGGGACGCTGATCGCGCCGAGGTCGCCGCAGCGCTCGAGCGACTGCTCGTACTCGTCGGGCTTGAGTGCCGAGTCGGATCCGGCGAAGTCGGAGCCGCCCTCGAGGAACGCCTTGCGACCGCCGCCCGAGCCGATCGGGTCGTACTCGACGGTCACGTTCGGGGCGACCTCCATGAAGCCGGCCTTCCAGCCGTCCATCGCCGCGGCCTGCGACGTCGCTCCGGCGCCGACCAGCGATCCTGCCAGCGACGCCGGGTCGACCTGACCGCCCCCGGGTGCGCTCGTGGCCGGTGCGTTCGTTGCCGGTGCGTCGGTGGCCGGTGCGTCGGTGGCCGGTGTGTCGCTCGCCGGAGCTCCGGTTGCGGCCGGGGCGGGGGCCTGGGTGGTCGGGGTGGCGTCGGCGCCGCCGCACGCGGCGAGGGCGAGGGTGGCGACGAGCGCCAGAGAGGTGTACTTCGTCGTTGCACGCTGCATGGCGGGAGACGGTAAGAACCGAAGGTGAACGGTGCCCGGCCCACGTGGTGAACAGCACCTGAACAGTTGTGCCGCTGGCACCGCGGAACACCTGCGGTTGTTCACCCGGCGTTCACCGCCGCGAGGGCTACGCGATCGTTGCGATCGCGGCCGCCAGCTGCTCGGCCAGCGGGCGCGGCAGCGGGGCGGTACCGGCGGTGGCGTGGGCGACGTCTTGGCCTTCGGCCGACACCACATAGGTGAGGAACTCGCGCACGCGGCGGGCGGTGTCGGCGTCGTCGTAGTGCACGCAGGCGATGTGGTACGACACGAGCACGATCGGATACGTGCCGGGCACGTCGCGGCGGATGTCGTACGTGAAGTCGTTGGGTGAGCGCCCGGGCGTGCGGGTCGAGGCCGTCAGCACCGCCGCGGCGGCCTCCGGCGAGTACTCGACGAACGTGCCGCCGACCTCGATCGCGGCGGCTGGGAGCGCCCCGATCTGCGAGGCCTCGGCGTACCCGATCGACCCCACGCCGACGCGCACCGACTCGACCACGCCCGATGTGCCGTCGGCACCCTCGCCGTTGCGCGGCCCCTCGTCCCACGACTCGATCACGCCGTACGACCACTCGCCGGGCGCCACCGCGTCGAGGTAGGCCGTGAAGTTCTTCGTCGTACCCGACTCGTCGGAGCGGTGCACGGCGTTGAGCGGCCGATTCGGCAAGGCAACACCCGGATTGATCGCCGCCAGGCGCGGGTCGTCCCAACGCTCGATCGAGCCGGCAAAGATCGCTGCGACGAGTTCGCCGGTGAGCCGCAACGGCTGCGAGCCGAGCTCGGGCAGGTTGTAGACGACGGCGATCGGCGACACGAACACGGGCAGGTTGATCGCTCCGTCGGTGCCGTCACAGCGCTCGACGCCGGCGTGCATCTCGTCGTCATCGAGGGCCACGTCCGAGCCGGCGAAGTCGGCCCCGCCGTCGAGGAACAGCTCGCGGCCACCCCCCGAACCGATCGGGTCGTAGGCGACCGAGACGTCGTTGGCGCGCTCGGCGAACCCGGCCTTCCAGCCGTCGATCGCGGCGGATTGTGACGATGCCCCGGCCCCCACCAGCTCGCTCGCCGACGAGCCGTCGCCGCACGCGGCCAGCGCCGCGACCAAGAGCACGGCTCGCGCCGTCCGACGCGTGTTCACCGGCGAACGAGCTGGGTCTGGCGTTGGCGATCGTGGGCCCAGCGGTACATGCGCTCCTGAGCGTCGGGCTCGAACATCGCCGACGGGCCGCACCGCAACCAGGTGTCGTCGGGCTGCAACTCCCACCGCACGATGTCGTCGGCGAGGTCGAACTCGAAAATCTGGTCGAGCCACTCGCGGTGCTTGGGGTGGTCGATCGGCACGAGCACCTCGACGCGGCGGTCGAGGTTGCGCGGCATCAGGTCGGCCGACCCGCTCAGGTACACCGGCACGGGTTCGCCGTCGACGTCGCCGGCTCCATGCTCGAACCGGTAGATCCGGCTGTGCTCGAGGTAGCGCCCCAGGATGCTGCGGACGCGGATGTTCTCGGACAAGCCCGGCACGCCGGCGCGCAAACTGCACACGCCGCGTACGACGCCGTCGATGCGCACCCCCGCCTGGCTCGCCGCGTACAGCGCTTCGGTCATCTCGGCATCGGCGATCGCGTTGCACTTGAGCGTGATCCGCCCGGCCGCCCCGTACGACGCCTCGTTCTCGATCAACCCGAGCAGCGCCGGGCGCAGGTCGCGCGGGGCCACGAGCAGGCGCCGGTAGTCGACCCGGCGGCTGTAGCCGGTGAGGTGGTTGAACAGCTGCGTGGCATCGGCACCGACCTCGTTCTCGCACGTCAGCAAGCCGAGGTCCTCGTACAGCCGCGCCGTGCGCGGGTTGTAGTTGCCGGTGCCGATGTGCACGTAGCGGCGCAGCTGATCGCCGTCGTCGCGCACGACGAGCGTGATCTTCGAATGCGTCTTCAGCCCCACCATGCCGTACACGACGTGCACCCCGGCCCGTTCGAGCTGGCGCGCCCACTGCACGTTGCGGGCTTCCTCGAACCGCGCCTTGAGCTCGACCAGCACGGCCACCTGCTTGCCCGACTCGGCAGCCTTGATCAACGCCCGCAGGATCGGGTTGTCGCCGCCGGCGCGGTACATCGTCATCTTGATCGACTGCACGCGAGGATCGGTGGCCGCCTGTTCGACGAACTTGACGACGCTCGTGCTGAAGCTCTCGTAGGGGTGGTGCACCAACACCGCCCGGTCGCGGATCACCGAGAAGATCGAGCGGTGGGCTTCCTCGGCGGCGTACAAGCGGCCGGCAGTGATCGGGCCCCACAGGCGATCCTTGAGGTCGGGCCGGTCGAGCGTCTGCAACTGGAGCAGGCACGACAGGTCGAGGATCGCCGCATGGCGCGACACGTTGCGGCGGTCGAGCTCGAGCTCGCGGACGAGCAGCTGAAGCATCTCCTCGGAGATCGTGTCGGCGACCTCGAGCCGGATCGCCTTGTTGAAGCGACGTCGGCGGAGCTCGTCTTCGACCATCTCGAGCAGGTCGTCGGCGTCCTCCTCCTCGAACGTCAGGTCGGCGTTGCGGGTGACCCGGAACGCAGCCCACTCCTCGACGATCATCCCGACGAACAAGGTGTGCAGGTGGGCACCGATGACCTGTTCGGCAGGCACGAAGCGGGCGAGCGCCGGGGTCGGCCGACTGGGGTGCACGCGGTCGGCGCCGTCGAGCGGGATCAGGCGCGGGAACACGTCGGGCACCTTGAGACGCACGAAGCGCCGCTCGGCGGTTTCCGGGTCGGCGACGTGGGCGGCGATCGACAATGCCAGGTTGGAGATGTACGGGAACGGATGCCCGGGATCGACGGCGAGCGGCGTCAGCACGGGGAAGATCCGCTCCTGGAAGTACTCGGTGAGGCGCTTCCGGTCGGCCGGGCCGAGATCATCCCAATCGGCGATGACGACGCCGTGCTCGGCGAGCGCCGGGACGAGCTGCTCGGTGAACACCTGTTCCTGACGAGCGACGAGACGGTTGACGCGCCCGGTGATCTCGGTGATCTGTTGCAGCGGGGTGCGCCCGTCCGGCGACGCTTCGTCGATGCCTGCGGCGACCTGGTCGCGCAGGGCGGCGACGCGCACCTGGAAGAACTCGTCGAGGTTGGTGGAGCAGATCGCGCAGAACTTGGCACGTTCGAGGATCGGCACACCGGGCTCGGCCGCCAACGAGAGGACGCGATCGTTGAAGTCGAGCCAGCTCAACTCACGGTTGAGCAGGCGGTGCGCCGGCCGCGGCGGGCCCCCATCCGCCGCCGCCAACGCGGGGTCGTCGAGGTCGGTCACCGCAGCCCCCGTGCGCGCCCCACGCCGACTACTCGTCGGCGCCGTCGGGGAGGCCGAGCTCCCATTCGAGCGAGATCAGCTCACGCTCGGCGTCGCGGTTGATGCGTTCCTTGTTGCGGCGGAACTGCGGGTCGTCACGGGGCAGCAGGACCAGTCGGGCGAGGGCCCGGGCGCGGAATTCGTCGAGCAGCTTGGTTTCGCCCCAGTCGCCGTAGACCTCCCAGTGCGGGGAGACCGGCCCGAGGTACACGACGCGGGCGTGGGCGACGGGGGCCGCGGGCAGTTCGACGTCACTCATGACGATCGAGTGTACCGGGGCCGCCCGCTCCGGGTCGGGGGGCGGTTGACCAGCGACATCGCGGGGTAGCACCGCAGCGGACGACGCCGAACCCGCCCCGCTCGCCGTGCGCTACATCTCGAAATGATGGACATTTCTTTACAGTTAGGTTACGCTCTTGGCGGAATGAGGAACCACGACAGCGCCCGAGGCGTCTCTGAAAGCAACCTCACAGGAGACACGATGCACCAGACCCCCCTCCCCGACCCGGACTCCGCGACCGCCTGGATGGGCGCTGGCGCGTGCCGGCAGTATCCCCCGCTGACGTTCTTCCCGAGCGACGGCGTCGGGGTGGAGAAGGCCCGCAAGATCTGTTTCTCATGCCCGGTCATCGAGACCTGCCGCGAGCACGCCCTCGAACACCGGATCGAGCACGGGGTGTGGGGCGGGTGCAGCGAACGCGAGCGTCGCCGGATCCTCAAGCAGCGTCGACTCGAGACGGTCGACGCGGTCGCCGTTCGGGCCACCAACTGACGCAACCAGGGCGCCGGATTGGCCGGGTGCGGCCGACCGACGTGAGCGCCTGGCAGCGCCCGTCGGAGCGCGTGCCGGTGTCGCCCGAGCCGGTGCCCGGCACGGGCAGCGCGGCGAACTGAAACGGAACGGGCGCCCGGCCCGACGCCTCAGCGTCGCATCAGACGTCGCGGCATCAGACGTCGCGGTGGGGCGAGTTCTCCGGCGTCGCGTCGTCCTTCTGGCCGTCGGCCAGGCCCTCCTTGAACTCCTTCTGCGCCTTGCCAAGGTTCTTGGCGAGCTTCGGGAGTTGCGAGCCTCCGAACACCAGCAGGACGATCACGAGCAGGATGATCAACTCGGTCGAACCCAGGTTCATGCCGAGAGCCTAACGGCGCTACGCGCCGACGACCCGGCGGGCGAACTGAGAACGTTGACGGCGGATGCGCCGCCGCTCGCGTTCGGAGAGGCCACCCCAGATGCCGAACTTCTCGCCGTTCTGGAGGGCGAACTCGAGGCACTGCTCGCGCACGACGCAGCCCCGGCACACCTCTTTGGCCTCCCGGGTGGAGGCCCCGCGCTCGGGGAAGAACAGGTCGGGGTCGACGCCCAGGCAGTTGGCGCCGTCTTGCCAGTTCTCGTCGAGTTCTCGGGCTTCGAGCATGTGGTCGTACATCGGAGTACCTCGCAGTACCTTTCCAGCGCCGTCCGCGACAGCGCTGTAATTACATTGGTGTGATTCAACCACGCCGCGCGCGCGAGCGCAAGGGGGCGTCACGCGAAATCCCTGGGTAACGCCTATGCACAATCCGCGCGCTCGGCCGGCGCGCGCGCTAAGGCGCGGCCCGGTCAGCCGGCCCGGCGGCGGGTCATCCGGCGGCGTTGTTCGAGGAAGTCGACCAGCACGTAATCGCCGAGCGCATCGTTGGTGGTGTAGAACGCACGACCGTTGCCGAGCTGGGTCATCTGTTCGATGAACGCGGTGAGCGCGCTGGTGGCATCGAGCACGAACGTGTTGATGCGGATCTGCTCGCGGCTCGCCCGCACCACCTCGCGCAGGGTGGCCTCGATCGTCTCGCGCACCGGCGGATAGTTGAAGAACACGTCGCCCGACGGCGTGATGTGGGCGGTCGGTTCGCCGTCGGTGATCATGATGATCTGCTTGGCGCCGGTCTGGCGGGCCAGCAACTGGCGGGCCAGCGTGAAGGCGTGGTGCATGTTCGTGCCGTACACGAAGTCCCACGACACCTCCGGCAACTGCTCGGGGGTCACGACCCGGGCCGTCTCGCTGAAGCCCACCAGGCCGAGGTAGTCGCGCGGGAACTGCGTCGAGATCAGGTGGTGCAGCGCCATCGCCACCTTCTTGGCCGGCAAGAAGTTGTCGCGCATCGGCATCGACATCGACAGGTCGAGCATCAGCACCGTGCTCGAGCGGGTGAGGTGCTCGGTCTGGTCGATCTCGAAGTCGTCCGGGTGCAGCTCGATCGGGGTGCCCGCGCCGCGCCGGGCGATCGCGTTGCGGATCGTGCGCTGCAGATCGAGCTGGAACGGGTCGCCGAACTCGTACGGCTTGGTCTGGTAGGTGCGCTCGTGGCCGAGCCCGCGCTGGTGCAACTCGTGCTGGCCGACGTGGTCCTTGGTGAGCTTGCTGAACAGGTCGCGCAGGGCGTTCGACCCGATGGCCCGGAGGCCCGCCGGCGTCAGCTCGAGGCGGCCCTCGCGCTGCTCGATCAGGCCGGCCTCTTCGAGCATCCTGGTGAGCTGGGCGAGCCGGTCGAGGTTCGCCGCGGCATCGTCGCCGAGCAGGTCGCGGACCCGATCGAGGTCGGCCTCGGCGAGCTGCGCCGGGCTCGTGGCATTGCGGAGGAGGTGCTCGAGCGCATCGAGCTCGCCCAGGTCGTTCATCGCCTGGAGCGCCTGGCCGAGGCCCATCGGGTCGTCGCCCTGGAAGTCGTACTGCTGACCCCAGTTCATCTCTGGGAACATCTGCCGCAGGTTGCCGCCGAGCTGGTCGAGTTGCCAGCGCAGGTCCATGTCCTCGAGCAGCTGTTCGGACAGCTGTTGCAGTTGGGCCCGCTGCTCGGGCGACATCGAGTTGAGCAGTGCCTGCATCGCCGCCATGCGGCGGGCCATCGACTCGAGCAGCTCGTCGAGGTTCTGTGGGTTCTCCGGGAAGAAGTCGCCGTACTCGGCCATGAACTCGTCGAACCCGAGCTCGTCGTCGGGCGCCCCGCGCTGGCGCTTGTCGAGCATCTCATTGAGATCGGCGAGCATGTCCTTCATGCGCGCCATGTCGGCCGGCGACAGGTTCTGCATGCCGTCGCTGACCTGCTCGACGAACTGTTGGGCGAGCTGCTCGCGCAGCCGGTCGAGGAGCTCGTCGAACCGGCGCTGGGCGTCGCCCGACTCGAAGTCGTAGGCCTTCAGGTCAGTCACCCGGCCGGCGAGGTCGTCGGGCAGCAGGTCGAGCCGCAGATTGCGCTCGCTGGCGGCGTCGTTGGCCGTCTGCGTGCGGCGCGCGTCGCCCGACGCCTCGGCGGTCCGGCGGGCGTTCTCGATCGCGTGGCGCTCCTCGTCGACGATGTCGTCGAGTTCGCGGGCGATCTCGTCGTACACGCCACCGAGGTCGTGCTGGTCGAGACGGTCCTGGCGCTCCCGGCGGAGCTGCTCGAGCAGCTCACGCAGCCCCTGGAGGCGCTGTCCGTCGGGACCGCGCATACCCTCCTGCATCATCCGCCGCAAGGCGGCGTTGATGTCGCCGTGCTGGAGCAGCTCGTCGGTGAGGTCACCGAACAGGGCGTCGGCGTCGAGGTCGAACCCGCGTTGCGTCCCGTCCCACCGCGAGTACGTGAAGCGGCGGGTCATGGCCGCACGGTACCGCGCATTGCGTCCGGCGTGGCGCCAGTCGCTTCACTAGCATCACGGGCATGCGCGTGCCGCGGACGTTCGTGTTCATGGACCTGTCGGGGTTCACGAATTACACGGCCGCGTATGGCGACGAGGCCGCCGGTCGGCTGCTCTCCACGTTCCGCACGCTCGTGCGCGAGGTGTCGTCCGAGCGGGGTGTGCGCGTCGCCAAGTGGCTCGGCGACGGGTGCATGATCGTCGCCGTCGAGCAGCTCGCCGCGCTCGAGTTCGTCATGGATCTCGAACGGCGCGCCGCCAACGTCTGTTCACCACTCACGTTGCGGGCCGGCATCGCCACCGGCGAAGCACTGCTGTTCGAGGGCGACGACTACATCGGCTCGGCGGTCAACATGGCCGCCCGGTTGTGCGACCTGGCCACCAACTTCGACGTGTTGATGCCCACGATGCAGCTCGGCCAGCTCCCCGAGGGCGTGCTCGCCGAGCCGTACGGCGAGGTGACCCTGCGCGGGTTCCCCGGCTCGATCGACCTGGTGCGGCTCACCGGCGCCCCGACCAGCGTCGACAAGAACGACACCTCCGAACTCTGGACCCGCGGCCGCTGGTTCTGAGACGGGCCGTCTCAGCAAGCTGATCTCCTGGGCCGTGGTGAGCACGGCGTTACACGGGTCACCGGTCTCGGAGCCACGGCAACCCGATTCAACCCGGCCGCCTACCCGGCAGAGCGGGGTGTGGGAGGATCTCGGCATGGCTGGGCCGGAGGGTCGACAGGTCAACTGGGGGCGACGGATCGTGTGGGGGCTGGCGGCGATCGTCGTGCTCGTCATGTTGTGGCTGATCGGGGCGGCGGTGATCCCGCGGTGGTGGGCCCACCGGGTCGGCGACGTGGTCGCCGGGCGGCTGACGGTCGGCGCCCTCTACGGGGCGTTCATCGGCTTCGTGTTCACGGCGCTCCCACTCGCGTGCGTCGCCCTCGCCGTACGGCTGCGCCGGCGGGTACGCACCTGGAAGGGCTGGGCCGGCTGGCTGGTCGCCGCGGCGATCCTCGCGGCACCCAACCTGATGACGCTCGGCGTCGTGTGGGGCAACAGCGGCGCGGCCCACGACGCCGACCGGATTCTCAGCGTCGAGGGCAACGGGTTCCGCATGTGGAGCCTGATCGGGGCGATCGTCGCCGGCGTCGCCACGCTCGGGGCGTGGTACCTGAGCGCCACCCGCGGCGCGTTCAAGCGCCAGAACCGGCGCCTCCGCCGCCAAGCCGACGGTCGCTGACGTTCTCGCCGGTCAGCGCCGGCTGCGGTACGTGGCGTGGGTGCCGGAGTCGTCCTTGTTGAGGCGCTTGCTGAGGTGCAGGCCCTCGAGCACGAACTCGGCCGCGGCGGCGACGGCGGCAGGTGACGCACCCGGCCCGGCGAGCGCGTCGACCGGCCCGGCCAGCGCGGGGATCCGTTCCACCAGGCTCGCCAACTCGCTCGACGGGAGGTCCTCGCCGGTGTGCACCACCTCGCCCGCCTCGAAGGCGTCGACGACGGCGGTGGTGTGGAGCGGGTCGATCCGGGCGTTGAACACGGTGAGCACCGCCCCGCGCACGAGGTTGTCGAAGATCTGCCCGGTGCGGCCGTCTTCGAGCGCCTCGATCTCGATCTTGCCGATCGAACTCGCGGCGAGCGCGTCGAGGTCGTCGACGCGGGCGACGATGTGGTGCTCGCCGGCGCGCAGGCCGCGGCGTAAGGCGTTGGCCGCGAGCGCCTCGTAGTTGGCGACGCTCAGGCGCACGCTGACGCCGGAACGCTGGTTGACGTGGTTGCTGGCCCGGGCGAGCTGGCTGATCGTGGCGACCACCTCCCCGAGGTAGTCGGGCACCTCGACAGCCGCGGTCTCGCCGACCGACAGGGGCTTGGCCTCCTGGCGGACGATGTCGAACTCGAGCGCCGCGTCGAGCGGGTAGTGGGTGCGGATCTGGCTCCCGAAGCGATCCTTGAGGGGGGTGATGATGCGCCCGCGGTTGGTGTAGTCCTCGGGGTTGGCGGAGGCGACGAGCACGACGTCGAGCGGCAGCCGCACCTGATAGCCGCGGATCTGCACGTCGCGCTCTTCGAGCACGTTGAGCAGGCCAACCTGGATCCGCTCGGCGAGGTCGGGCAACTCGTTGATCGCGAAGATCCCGCGGTTCGTGCGCGGCACGAGCCCGTAGTGCAGCGTGAGCTCGTCGGACAGGTACCGGCCTTCGGCGACCTTGATCGGGTCGACCTCGCCGATCAGGTCGGCGATCGACGTGTCGGGGGTGGCGAGCTTCTCGCCGTATCGGCGGTCGCGGTGCACCCACGCGATCGGGGTGTCGTCGCCCATCTCGGCCACCAGGTCGCGGGCGTGCCGCGACACCGGGTGGTACGGGTCGTCGTTGATCTCCGACCCGGCGACGATCGGCATCCACTCGTCGAGCAGGCCGGTCAGCGAGCGGATCATGCGCGTCTTCGCTTGGCCGCGCTCGCCGAGGAAGATGATGTCGTGGCCCGCCAGCAGGGCGTTCTCGAGCTGCGGCATCACGGTGTGCTCGTAGCCGAGGACGCCGTCGAACAGCGGCTCGCCGCGCCGGATCTTGTCGACCGCGTTGGTGCGAATCTCCTCGGCCACCGGCCGCGACACCCACCCCGACGCGCGCAGTTCGGCGAGGGTGGCTGGCCGGGAGGTCGTCATGCTGTGACCGTACCCGGTGACGTCAGACGATCCAGATCAGGAACCACAGCGCCGCCATCGCGATCACCATCGACAGGATCAACTGGCGGCGCCACAGCGTCATCGCCGCGGCCACGACGAGCGCCACCAGTTCGATCCATCCGACGTGCAGGCCGTCGGCGCCGCCGAAGGCAAGGTTCATCGCCAACGCCGCGAGGGTGGCCGGGCCGACGTAGCGCAGCGCTCGCTCGACCGACGGTGGGATCGTCACACCGGCCAGCAGCACGATCAAGCTGGCCCGCATCAAGTAGGTCGAGGCGGCGACCACCACCACCGCCACCAGCGCCGCGGTGGCCGACATCAGTGGCCGCCTGCCGGGCGCCGGATGGGGCGCTGACCCCACGCCGCTTCGGCCGCCGCCCCGGCGGCAACCCCCGCAGCTGCGCCGACGAGGATGCCCAGCCGATCCTGCAGGCCGGCGGTCGCCAACCCGACCGCTGCGCCGACCACCGCGGCGACGGCCTGCGGCAGCTTGTCGACGGCCACCAGCACCATCCCGACGAACAGCACGGGGATCGCGAACTCGAGCCGCCACGACTCGGGGATCACCGGCCCGATCACCATGCCCAGCGTCGACACCGCCAGCCAACTCAGGTAGAAGAACCCGCCGATCACGAGGTAGTACCGGCGCAAGGCGGCCGGGGATGCGGCCACCGGGCGGGTGGTGTCCGAGTCGGTGAGGCGCAGTGTGACGAGCGCGAACACCTGGTCGATCAGCAGGAACGGGGCGAACCAGCGGAACCACACCGGCTGGCGCTGCATCGGCGGGGCGAGCGCCGCCGCGTACATGACGTGGCGCAGGTTGATGACGAGTCCGGCGACGATCACCCCCCACAGGGTGGCGTTGCCGGCGAGCGTGATCACGCCCAGCTGCGACGCCCCAGCGAAGATCAACGGTGACGTCAGCCAGGCCACCCAGGTGGGCATCGCCGACTGCGTCATCGCGACCCCGACGATGAACCCGAACGGCAGCGCCGGCAGGAACATCGGCACCGCGTCGCGGGCGGCGAGCCGGTCGACCGCCCGGAGCTGCTCGGCCGTCAGTGCCTGCTCGTCGCCGGCCGTGTAGCGCATCGAGCGGCAGGGTATCGGCAGCACGCCGCCTGCTCGGCGCCCGTTACCTGCGGCCCGCCGGGCCCGACGGGGGCCTACCATTCGGCGACCGGAATGACGATCGTGAACGTGTTCGATCCGGGCGGACCAGGCGACTCGGCGACCGCGCGCGCCCCGATCGATTCGCCGCCGCTGGCGCTCGACCCGGCGCCGGTGCGGGCATGGCGCGAACTGCTGCTGTGCTACTGCTTCTACTTCGCCTACGCGCGCACCCGCGGGGCGAGCGACGCCAGTCCCGGCGAGGCCCGCCGCAACGCGTGGACGCTGGTCGAGTGGGAGCGCGCGCTCGGGCTGTATCACGAGCGTGCCCTGCAGCGCGTGGCGCTGCTCAGCGACGAGGTCGTCGCCGTGTTCAACTTCTTCTACGGCACCGCCCACTTCCTCGTGACGCCGGCGGTGGCCGTGTGGCTGGTGGTGCGCTCGCCGGCCACCTACCGGCGCTGGCGCAACGTCTTGGCGTGGACCACCGGGCTCGCGCTCGTCGGCTACCTCGCCTTCCCGTTGATGCCACCGCGATTGATGTGGGGGCTCGGGTTCACCGACACGATGGCCACCCACGCCAACCCGTGGGCGCTGACGCTGATGCCGGTGTGGAACGTGGCCAACCCCTACGCGGCGATGCCAAGCCTGCACATGGCATGGTCGCTGTGGGTGGCGTTCGTCGTGCTCGCCCACGCCCGCCGCCCGCTCGTGCGCGCGCTCGCCCGGGCCTACCCGGTGGCCACGCTGCTGACGATCGTGGTCACCGGCAACCACTTCGTGCTCGACGCAGTGGGCGGTGCGCTCGTGTTCTGGATCGGCTACCAGGTCGTGCCGTGGGCCCGGGCGACGGTCGATCTGCCAGCTCGCCGTCCGGCGCTGACCGCGCTGCCCGAACAGGTCGTCACCACCACATCGGTACGCTCCCGGGGTGGACCTGACTGGGGTATGGAAGGCGTTACCCGCGTCGGATGATCTACGCCGTGACGGCATCGGCGTCGACGTCGACGACGCCGGCTGGGCCGACCTGACCGTCCCCGGCCACTGGCGCGACCACCCGGCGTTCGCCGACCACGACGGCCCGTTCCTGTACCGGCGCGGGTATCGCCTCGCCGAACCCGCACCCGGGCGGCGTCGGTGGATCACGCTCGACGGCGTCTTCTACCAAGGCGATGTTTGGCTCGACGGGGCCTACCTCGGCGACCCCGAGGGCTACTTCTTCCCGCACACCTACGACATCACTGCGCTCTCGCGCATCGGCGTCGATCACACCGTTGCGATCGAGGTCACGTGCGGGCCGCAGCGCAGCCACCGCGGGCGCCGCAACGTCACCGGCATCTTCCAGTACTGGGATGGCATCGACCGCGGCTGGAACCCGGGTGGCCTGTGGCGACCCGTCAAGATCTACGACACCGGCCCTGTGCGCGTCGACCGGCTGCGCGTGCTGTGCCGCGACGCCGACGAGTCGCGCGCGCACCTCTTGCTGACCGCCAAGCTCGACAGCGACGCCCCGCGGCCGGTGACGCTGCGGACGCTCGTCGACGGCGAACCGGTCGCCGAACTCGACCGGCGCCTGGCGACCGGGCTCAACGAGGTCGCCTGGAGCGTCGACGTCGGTGAGCCGACGCTGTGGTGGCCACGCGGGCTCGGCGAGCAAGCGCTCACCACGGTCAGCGTCGAGGTGTGGACCGACGGCGTGCGCAGCGATCGGCGCAAGCGGCGCACGGGCATGCGCACCGTGGCGTGGAACGACTGGAAGTGCTCGGTGAACGGCGAGCGGCTGTTCCTGAAGGGCGCCAACCTGCTGCCCACCCGCGCCGCGCTCGCCCACGCCACCCGCGAGGAACAGACCGCGATCGTCGCGCGCGCGGTCGAGGCCGGGCTCGACTGCCTCCGCGTGCATGCCCACGTCGCACCGCGGGCGCTGTATGACGCGGCCGACCGGGCCGGGCTGCTGCTGCTCCAGGACCTGCCGTTGCAGTGGGCGTACGCCCGCTCGGTGCGCGGCGCCGCCGTCGCCCAGGCGGCCGCCGCGGTCGACACCCTCGGGCACCACCCGTCGATCGTGCAATGGAACGGGCACAACGACCCGGTGGCCTCAGCGGTCGGCATCGAGGGCCCGTCGGGTGCCACGAAGGCCCGCTACGTGATCGGCCAACAGATCCCGACGTGGAACAAGTCGGTGCTCGATCGGTGGGTCAAGCGGGCGTTCGAACGCGCCGACCCGACGCGCCTCACGGTCCCCCACTCCGGTGTGCTCCCGCATCTCCCGTTGCTCGACGGCACCGACAGCCACCTCTATTTCGGCTGGTTCCACGGCGACGCCCGCGATCTCGAGACGCTCGCCGCCCGGCTCCCGCGCGTGGTGCGCTTCATGTCCGAGTTCGGGGGCCAGGCCGTTCCTTCGGGGCCCGGCCCCGCCTGGCTCGACGAGCTGCTCGCCGACGCGACGTGGCCCGAACTCGACTGGGACCTGTTGGCGAGCCGGTTCGGCATGGCCACCTGGGTGTTCGCAGAACGCGTGCCGCCCACGGAGTTCGGCTCGTTCGACGCGTGGCGCCACGCCACGCAGGTGTACCAAGCCGAGTTGCTCAAGCATCACATCGAGTACCTGCGGCGGATCAAGTACCGCCCGGCCGGCGGCTTCACCGTGTTCGCCCTCAACGAGCCGGCGCCGGTGATCGGGTACGGCGTGCTCGACGTCGAAGGGCGCCCGAAGCTCGGCTGGCACGCGCTGCGTCACGCGTGCACCCCCGTGCTGGTCGCCGCCGATCGACCCCCGGAGATCGTCGCCCCCGGCGAGCGCGTCACGGTCGACGTGCACGTCGTCAACGACCTCCGCCGCGGCTTCGATGCCGACGTCACGGCGACGCTGCGATGGGCCGGCGGATCGCGGGCGTGGCGCTTCGGTGGATCGGTAGGGCCAGACGACGTGGTGCGCGTCGCCCGGTTGCGCTTCGACGTGCCCGACACGCTCGGCGCGCTCGACCTCGACCTGGCGCTCAGCTCACCGAGCGACGCTGGCGTCGAGGCCGACAACCACTACCACTCGATCGTCACCGTGCCACCCGCCTGAGCGTCCGCCGGCGAGTGCCTGGCACCGCCCGTCGCGAACCTCGAGCATCTCCGCTGAGTCCATGCCTGGCACGACCAAACCACCAGCGTACTGCCCGTGCCAGGCACCGGCTGGGCGACATCGGCACGCGCTCCGACGGGCGGTGCCAGGAGGTTCAGCGGAAATTAGGTGGTGGGTCGCCAGGGGCTGTGGTGGGGGTGGGTGATGCGGTGGATGAGGAACAGGCTGATGGCGAAGCTGAGGGCGGTGTGTCGGTGTTCGGGGTTGCGGTCACGGTTGTTAGCGAGTTGTCCGTAGGCGTGGAACCAGGCGTTGGTGCGTTCGATGATCCAGCGCGGTCCGAGGGGGCTGCGTTTGATGCGTCCGTTGTGGGGGGTGTTGCGGGGTGGGGCGGCGAAGTTGGCGAGTTGGTAGTGCTCGGCGAGGACTTGGGGGGTGGACTTGTAGTTGAAGCCGCGGTCGGCGTGGAGAGTGCCGATCAAGCGGAGTTGGTCGCGTTCGGTGAGGTCGTCGATGAGGTTGAACATGAGGGGGTAGTCGTTGCGGTGGGCGGCTTCGAGGGTGAACGAGACGGGGATCCCGTCGGTGTCGGTGATCCAGACGACTTTCCAGCCGTGTTTACCTGGGTGTTTGGGGTCTCGGCCGGTGCCCGCTCCGCCGCACAGGGCACGGAAGTTGGTGCCGTCGATGAACACGTCGGTGAGGTCGAAGCCGATCAGGTGTCGGTAGGCGTTGTAGGCGTGGGCGAGGAGTTGGGCGAAGGTGCCGTTGTTGATCCACTCGTCGCGGCGGTGTCGCATGGTGGTGTCGGACACGGTGCGGCCCATGGTGAACTCGATGGTTTCCCAGGTGTTGCCGGTGACGAGGCGGATCAGCAGGGCGCGGAACACGGTCTTGTCGGGGATCCGGGGTCGGCCCCGCCGGCGGGTTTGGGGCTCGGCTGGAAGGAGCGTTTCGATGAACTTCCAGACGGGTTCGTGAACGCGAGGGTCGAGCGCGTACATCATGTGGGTGGCCATCCTCCGGTTGTTGTCGTTGGCTGCACCCGTCAGGAAAACACGGGACAACCAGCAACCGGTGGATGGTCACCCACGAATATCCGCGCGACCTCCAGGCACTCCGGTCAGCGTCCTGGCACTGATCAGCGCGAGCCGGGGGCGAACGTCGGCGGGGGTGGTGCCGGTGGGCCGTCGATCCGGTCGGGCAGGTCGACCAGCCACAGCAACGCGATCCACACCACCAGGCCAGACAGGACCGCCGCCAGCAGCGCCCGCAGGGCAGTGAGGCGGGGGGACGTGTGCTGCCACTCGACGGGTGCCAGCCACGGGTAGCGACGGCCGCGCGGCCACGGGTCGGAGGATCCGAGGATGCCGTACACGAGCAACGACTGGCGCATCCGGATACCGGCCAGACCGACCATCCCACCGCCGTACGTCAACGCCGCCGGAACCTGGGCGAAGGCGACGACGCCGATCGCCAACTGGCCGATCACGAACACCCCGCGGGCGAGCTGCCCGATCGCGACCAGTCCGGTGGCGAGCTGGCCGATCGCGATCACACCGGTGGCGAGCTGGCCGATCGCGATGAAGCCGTGGGCCTCCTGGCCGACGTCGAAGAACTTCACGTGTGCAGCCGGTGCCAGCGGGCTTCGATGTCGGTGGCATCGAACGGTTCGAGGCGGTCGCCGGGGATCAGGTTGACGTTGGCGCGGGCGATCGCCGCATTGGCGTCGGCGACGGCGGCGCGCAACTCGGCCAGCGTGTGGGTGCGCCAGAACCCGGCCCGGGCCGCGGCTGCGTCATCGAGCGCACGTACCCGGCGGTCGTGGCTGAGCTCACGCTCGACGAAACGCTCGGCCCACCATCCCTGGGGCCGCGGCCGGTCGAGGTCGTCGAGCGGCTTGCCGGCGAGGTGCGGCGCGGTCAGCTCGCCGTTGCGCGCAGCCTGGGCGAGGCGCTCCTCGACCGCCCGCTCGATCCAGCTCACGCGCGGCACGCTAGTGCCGCGCGTGCCGCCGGTGCGTCAGACCCGGCTGAGCTTCTTGCGGTTCTTGAACTTCGACGACAGGTAGTCGGCGTTCATGTTGGCGATCACGTCGATCGAGATCGACTTCGGGCAGGCCGCCTCGCACTCACCGTGGTTGGTGCACGAGCCGAAGTACTGCTCCATCGTCTCGACCATCGCTTCGGCCCGCTTGTAGCGCTCGGCCTGGCCCTGCGGGAGCAGGTTGAGATGCGTCAGCTTGGCGCCGGTGAACAGGTTCGCGGCGCCGTTCGGGCAGGCCGCCACGCAGGCCCCGCAGCCGATGCACTCGGCCGCGTCCATCGAGGCGTCGGCCACCGGCTTGGGCACCGGAATCAGGTTGGCGTCGGGGGCACCGCCGGTCTCGGCGGTGATGAACCCACCGGCCTCGACGATCCGGTCGAGCGGGGCCCGATCGACCATCAGGTCCTTGATGATCGGGAACGCAGCCGCCCGCCACGGCTCGATCACGATCGTGTCGCCGTCGGCGAACTTGCGCATGTGCAGCTGGCACGTGGCCGTGCCGCGCTGCGGCCCGTGGGCCTGGCCGTTGATCATCAGCGAGCACGTGCCGCAGATGCCCTCGCGGCAGTCGTGGTCGAACACGACGGCTTCCTTGCCGGCGTCGATCAGGTGCTCGTTGACGATGTCGAGCAGTTCCAGGAGTGACGCTTCGTCGCTGATCTCGGCGACCGGGAACTCGTCGAAGTAACCGGCCCGGTCGGGACCGGCCTGGCGCCAGATCTTGAGCGTGAGGTTGCGGACGACGTGACTCATTACTTGTAGCTCCGGGTCTGCAGCTGGACGACTTCGTACTGGAGTTCTTCCTGGTGGCGGATCGGGGCGGTGTAATCGCCCGACCACTCCCAGGCCGCGACGTGGGCGAAGTTCTCGTCGTCACGCTTGGCCTCGCCCTCCTCGTCCTGGTATTCGGAGCGGAAGTGCCCGCCGCACGACTCGCGACGTTCCTTGGCGTCCTTGCACATCAGGAGGCCGAGCTGGAAGAAGTCGTCGACCCGGCCGGCCTTCTCGAGCGTCTGGTTGGTCGACTCGCCGTCGCCCGTGACACGCAGGTCCTTCTGGAACTCGTCGTACAGGGCCGGGATCTCCGAGATCGCCTTGTCGAGGCCCTCCTCGGTGCGGTCCATGCCGCAGTAGTCCCAGATGATCTTGCCGAGCTGGCGGTGGAAGTAGTCGGGCGAGCGCGTGCCGCCGATCGACAGGTAGCCCTGGAAGCGCTGGCGGGCCTCGGTCTCGGCGACCTGGAAGGCCTCGTGATCGGGACCGGGGATCGGCTTGTTGAGCATCGGCGCCAGGTAGTTGGCGATCGTGTTGGGGAGCACGAAGTAGCCGTCGGCGAGGCCCTGCATGAGCGCCGACGCGCCGAGTCGGTTGGCACCGTGGTCGGAGAAGTTGGCCTCACCGGTGCAGTACAGGCCGGGGATCGTGGTCATCAGCTCGTAGTCGACCCACAACCCACCCATCGTGTAGTGCGAGGCCGGGTAGATCCGCATGGGGACCTTCATCGGGTCTTCCCCGGTGATCCGCTCGTACATCTCGAACAGGTTGCCGTAACGCTCGAACACGACCTGCTGGCCGAGCCGGCTGATCGCGTCGGCGAAGTCGAGGTACACACCGTTCTTCAGCGGGCCCACGCCGCGGCCCGAGTCGACGGCCCGCTTGGCGGCTCGCGACGAGATGTCGCGCGGGGCGAGGTTGCCGAACGACGGATAGAGCCGTTCGAGGTAGTAATCGCGCTCGCTCTCGGGCACCTGATCGGGTGAGCGGGTCTCGTCGGGGTTGGTGGGCACCCACACCCGGCCGTCGTTGCGCAGCGACTCCGACATCAGCGTCAGCTTCGACTGGAACTCGTCGGCCTGCGGGATGCACGTCGGGTGGATCTGCGTGTAACACGGGTTGGCAAAGGCGGCGCCGCGCCGGTGGGCCCGCCACGCGGCGGTGACGTTGCACGCCATCGCGTTGGTGGAGAGGAAGAACGCGTTGCCGTAGCCGCCGGTGGCGAGCACCACGGCGTGGGCCGAGTGCGATGACAGTTCACCGGTGACGAGGTCGCGCACGACGATGCCAGCGCAGCGCCCGTCGACCACCACCACGTCGACCAGCTCGGAGCGGTTGAACAGGCGCACCCCGCCGAGGCCGATCTGGCGCGCCAGCTGCTGATACGCGCCGAGCAACAGCTGCTGCCCGGTCTGGCCACGGGCGTAGAACGTGCGGCTCACCTGGGCGCCACCGAACGAGCGGTTGTCGAGCAGGCCGCCGTATTCGCGGGCGAACGGCACGCCCTGGGCGACCATCTGGTCGATGATGTTCACCGACTCCTGGGCCAGGCGGTACACGTTGGCTTCGCGGGCGCGGAAGTCGCCGCCCTTGATCGTGTCGTAGAACAGGCGGTAGATCGAGTCGCCGTCGCCCTTGTAGTTCTTGGCGGCGTTGATGCCGCCTTGGGCGGCGATCGAGTGGGCCCGGCGGGGCGAGTCGTGGAACGTGAACGCGTCGACCTGGTAGCCGAGTTCGGCGAGCGTGGCCGCGGCGCCCGCCCCGGCGAGGCCGGTGCCGACGACGATCACCTTGAACTTGCGCCGGTTGGCAGGGTTGACGAGCTTCTGGTGGGCCTTGAACTCGTCCCACTTGTGTTCGAGCGGACCCTCGGGGATCTTGGCGTCGAGAGTGATGGCCATCAGTGATCCGCTCCTTCAGAAGCCTCGAGCTCGTGCACGGTGGGCACCGACGGGTCGAACTCGATCACACCGGCGAGGGTCATGATCGGGAACGACACGTTGCCCACCACCACCAGCGTGGCGACGCCCATCGCGGCGTGCTTGCGCCAGGCGTTGAACCGTGGGTTGTTCCAGCCCATCGACTGGAACAGCGACCAAGTGCCGTGGAACAGGTGGATGCCGAGGGCGACGTTGGCGACGATGTACAGGATCGCCACCGGGATCCGGCTCAGGCTGGCGTCGAGGTTGCGGTACACGAGGCCGCGCTCGAAGTCGGGGTTGACCCAACCCCACGTCAGGTCGGCGAGGTGCCACACGATGAACAGGACGACGATGATGCCGGTCCAGCGCATCGTGCGGCTGGCGAAGTTGGCGACCTGGTAGTCACGCGCCGATTGGTATTTCACCGGGCGGGCGGTGCGGTTCATGATCGTCAGCGAGTAGGCGGCGTGGATGTGCAGGAGCACGGCGCCGATCAGCACGAGCCGCATGATCCACAGGAACACGGTCCGCGGCAGGATCGGCACGAGGATCTCGCGCAGGAACTCGCCGTAGATGTCGAGGTCGTAGGTCTCCGAGCCGTTGTGCTCGACGACCCCGAGGTACGCCTTGAGGTTCCCGATCATGTGGCTGATCACGAACCCGATGCCGATCAACCCGGTGATCGCCATCACGTACTTCTTGCCGACCGCCGTGGAGTAGAAATCCAACAGGAACGGCTTGCGCTTCCCGGACTTGCCGGGCGGAGCGGCCGCGGTGCCGGTCACCGGCCCGCGCTGCAACGTCTGTGCCATGCCGGTCACGCTAGTTGGGGCCGCGCGCTCGTTCCCCAATTCACAAGTGCGCGCCGCGGGCGGCGCGCCGGTCACCCGGCCGGCTCGCCGGCGACGTGGTCGATCAGGCGCTCGACCGCACCGACCAGTTCGGGTTCGAGGTCGGCGTAGCTGGCGACGCGGTTGCCCAACCGCGGCCAGAACCCGTCGAACGGCACGCCCAACGCGGCGCACAGCCCTTCCTTCCAGGGCTGCCCGCGGGGCACGTCGGGCCATGCCGCCAGGCCGAGCGCTTTCGGGCGGATGCCCGCCCACACGTCGACGAACGGGTGCCCGGTGACGAGCA
>JAEZFY010000121.1 GCA_023417265.1 Actinomycetes bacterium
CGCCCCGACGACCCGCTCCTGTCGGCCCGGCGCGAGCAGCTCAAGGCGGCCGCATTCGGCGAGATAGACGTGCCCCGCGCGGCGACGCTGCTGGCCCAGGCGTGCGGGCGGCTGATCCGCACGGCGACCGACCGCGGCGTCGTCGCCGTCCTCGACCCGCGGCTCGGCTCGGCGAACTACCGCTGGGACATCGTCCGCGCCCTGCCACCGATGCAGCGCACCCGCCTCCGCGCCGACGCCGAAGCCCTGCTGCACTCGATCCGCGACGCCTGAGGCGTGCTCCGGGCCGGCGCCGGCCCTATTCGTCGGCGATCGGGGCGCCGACGACGAGCACGTCGAGCAGAGCCGCCGGGAGCGCCCGGAACGAGGCGTCGGGCCGGGCGCCGACCCCGTCGAGCAGCTTCGAGAAGAAGCACCGCGCGGCGGCGGCCAGGGCGACGTCACCGATCTCGCGGTCGCTCACGCCGAGCTCACGCAATCGATCGCGGTCGGACTCGGTGACCGACGCCGCGTCGCGAGCGACCAACTCGGCGAAGTCCATCACCGCCACGTCGATCTCGGACAGCCCCGCCGCACGGCGGTCGCGGACGATGTCTTCCACCGGCTCGCCGAACTGCTCGGCCAGCAGCTTGCCGTGGGCGAGCGAGCAATAGCTCGAGCGCAGGGCCTGCGCGGCCGCGAGCGTCGCCAGCTCGTAACGGCGCAGATCCATGCCGGCCTTGATCGCTGCGTTGAGCTGTTGCCACGCCGCGTACACGGCGGGGTGCTCGCCGAAGGCACGCTCGTAGTTCGGTACCGCCGAGTTCGTCACGGCGCGATCGTGCCACGCCATGCGGGCTACGTTCGCCACATGGGGGACCCGCTCGTACACATCGCCACCGCCGCTGGGGTCGTGCGGCTCACACTCGATTCGCAGCACAACCGCAACGCCCTGTCGACGCAACTGATCGACGAGCTCCACCGCGCCCTCGACGACACCGCGAGCGCGGCCCGCGCGATCGTGCTCGGCCATGCCGGGCCTTCGTTCTGTTCGGGCGCCGACCTCAAGCAGCGCGCCGCGGACGGGGTCCCGGATTCAGGGCCCTTCATCGAGGTGCTGGAACGGCTGATGGATGCGCCGTGCCCCACCATCGCCGCCGTCGACGGCACCGTCCGCGCCGGCGGGATGGGGCTGATGGCAGCGTGTGACCTGATCGTCGTCAACCCGGCCGTCACGTTCTCGCTGCCCGAGGTCCGCATCGGGGTCGCCCCGGCGATCGTGCTCGTCCCGCTGCTCCGCCGTGTCGCCGCCAGCCAGCTGGCCGCCACCACGCTCGCCGCCGAGCCGATCGACGCCGCGACCGCGCAACGAATCGGCCTCGTCACCCACGTCGACACCGACGTCGCCGGGTGCGTCGATCGGCTCGTCGCGGCGATCACGCTCGGTGCCCCGACCGCCCTGGCCGAGTCGAAGCGTGCGCTGTGGAACCTCGACACCTCCGACCGCGGCAGCGCGTTCGCCGAGATGCAGCGCCTCAGCGAGTCGCTGTTCCAGAGCGCCGACGCCCAGGAGGGCGTGCGCGCGTTCGCCGAGAAGCGTCCGCCCGCGTGGGCTCAGGCCAGCAGCCGGTAGCCGATCCCGCGCACCGTGACGATCACGCGTGGATCGTCGGGCTGGTCCTCGATCTTCAACCGCAGCCGGCGTACATGCGCGTCGACGAGCCGTGAGTCACCGAGGTACTCGTAGCCCCACACGCGTTCGAGCAGCTGGTCGCGGGAAAGCACCGCTCCGGCGTGGTCGGCGAACTCGGTCAGCAGCCGGAACTCGGTCTTGGTGAGGCTCAGCTCCTCACCGCCCTTCAAGACGATGCCCTGCTCGCGGCGCAGCTCGATGTCGCCGAACCGGGCCGGCCGCGGCGCCGATGACGCCTCGAGCAGATGCACCCGGCGCAGCAAGGCCCGGATCCGAGCCGCCAACTGCTTCGGGATCACCGGCTTGGTGACGTAGTCGTCGGCCCCGGCCTCGAGCCCGGCCACCATGTCGTACGTGTCGGTCTGGGCGGTGATGATGATGATCGGCACGATGCTCTCGGCGCGCAGCGCCCGGCAGACGTCGAACCCGGACATGTCCGGAAGCCGCAGGTCGAGCAGCACCAGATCGATGTCGTTGGCCCGGAACGCCGCCAGGCCGTCGGTGGCGTTGGCGGCCTCGACCACCGAGTAGCCCTCGTCTTCGAGAGCCAGTCGCAACGCCAGACGAATCCCGTCGTCGTCCTCGATGAAGAGCAGCGTGTCCATCAGTGCCACGAGTGTCGCACATGCGTGCGAGCCGACCGAATGTGTCGTTTGTTACAGAAAACGCACAGACGCGGAGTCGGCGTGTCACACGCGCGCTCCATCATGACAACCGTTCACGCTGCCCCGGTGGGGTGCCTTCCTCCCCCTGGCGCTCCACCGGCAGCGTGTGAACGGCGGAACTTCTCGAGGGTGCCTTCCTCACTCCCCCCGCTTCCCCGTACCGGTCGAGCGTCGTTACCCCTGTCACACTAGGTGCCCATGGCCCGCCGGTCGCTGCGTCTCACCACCCGCGTGACGCTGTTCTTCGGCGTGATCGCCCTGCTCGGCGGGATCCTCCTCACGGTCGCCACGTTCCTGTTCGCCCGTAACTCGCTCGTCAACCAACGCGCCACCAACGCCAAGTCCGAGGCGATCCGTCACGCCACCGAAGTCGCCGACGTGCTCAGCGCGGGTGACAGCGACCTACTCGAGTCGACGATGCGCAACCTCGACGTCGAGAGCGACGCCTACGCGATCGTGCTCACCGAACCGCGGCCGTGGCCCACCCGCACGGCGCGCAGCGTCGACGCCTTCCCACCGCTGCTGATCGACGCCGTGCGCAGCGGGGAGTCGGGCTCGCAGATCTTCATCGGACCCGACGACGACCCCTACCTCGGCGTGGCGGTGCACCTCGCCGCCTACGACATCGGCTACGTCGAAGCGTTCCCGCTGCAGTCCACCGAGCGCACGCTCCGTGTGCTCGGCACCGCGCTCGTGGTCGGGGCCGTGTCGGCGGGTCTCGTGGCCACCTTCTTCGGGTGGTCGGTCAGCCGGCGCCTGCTGCGCCCGATCTCGCGCGTCGCCGACGCCGCCGGCGAGATCGCCCACGGTGCGCTCGGCGCCCGCCTCGAGCCAGAGAGCGATCCCGATCTCGACCGGCTCGCCGGGTCGTTCAACGAGATGGCCGACGCCGTGCAGGAACGGATCGAACGCGAACGCCGCTTCGCCTCCGATGTCAGCCACGAACTGCGCTCGCCGATCACCGCCCTCACGGCGGCCGTCGAGGTGCTCGACGCGCGCCGCGACGACCTCCCGGAACGCACCCAGCAGGCGCTCGACGTCGTCACCAGCCAGGTGCGCCGCTTCGATCAGATGGTGATCGACTTGCTCGAACTCTCCCGCCTCGACGCCGGGGCGAGCGACCTCAACACCGAACCGGTCGATCTGCCCGAACTGTGCGAACGCGTGTCGAACCGCTACGGCTACACGGCGCTGCCGATCGAGGTGCAACGACGTGCCCGCCGCGAAGCGCATGTCGACCGGCTGCGCTTCGAACGGATCCTGTCCAACCTGCTCGAGAACGCGGCGACCCACGGCGACGGACCCACACGCATCTCGATCGAGCCGGCGCCGGGCCGGCGCGGCGTGCTGATGGTGGTCGAGGACAAGGGCCCCGGCGTCGCTGCCAGCGAACGCACCCGGATCTTCGAGCGCTTCGCCCGCGGCAGCGCGGCCCGCCACCGGATCGGCACCGGGCTCGGCCTGGCGCTCGTGTCGGAACACGCCGCCGCACTGGGCGGCACCGCGTGGGTCGAAGACCGGCCCGGCGGTGGTAGCCGGTTCGTCGTCCAATTTCCCACCGAGGCGCCCGCCTGATGCGGCCGATGTCATGATCGACGCGATGCCGCCGCGACCGTTCGTGCCTGCCTCGCTGGCCGCGCGGCTGGCCGTGTTGCTCGCAGTCGCCGCCGGACTGGTCGCCTGCGGCTTCTCCGAGGACGGCGAGGTCACTCGCATCGCCCCCAACGAGCTCGGCGCCCTGGCGAACACCACCTCCACCACCAGCACGACCACCACGACCGTGCCGGTCACCACGCCGATGACGACCACCCCGGCGTCACTGCCCGAGACGACCACCACGTCAACCACGATCGAACTCGTCGAGACCCACCTCGTGTCGGTCTTCTATCCCCCGCGCGGCGACAACCAGTCGCTGCGCCGGGTCCCCGTGCGGGCCGCCCCGGACGCCACGCTCGACGACTTGATCCGGCTCCTCTACGAGCCGCCCGACCTGATCGCCGAGATCAACTTGACCACCGCGGTGACCCCCGGGCTGGTCGGTGCGTCGCCGGAGATCTTCCCCCTTCACGTCGTCGTCGACTTGGACCCGACCGTGTTCGATCGGATGACCGACGCCAACCAGAATTTGGCGATCGCCCAGCTCGTGCTCACGCTCGGCGACTTCCGGATGGCCGACGGCGGACCGGTCGGGGCGGTCGCGTTCGAGGTCGGCGGCGAGCCGATCTCGGTGCTGATCCCGGGGCAAGGCGCGTCGGATCCGGG
Source organism: Actinomycetes bacterium (assembly GCA_023417265.1). GTDB lineage: Bacteria > Actinomycetota > Acidimicrobiia > Acidimicrobiales > Ilumatobacteraceae > Ilumatobacter. The sequence goes on from JAEZFY010000121.1 coordinate 4,600, forward strand.
CGAGCCGGTGGGTTACCGGCAGTTCGAAGCGTGGATCGAGCCGTCGACGGCGACGGTGACCACCGCGCCGGACGCGACCACGCCGACCGAACCGCCATCAGCCACCACCGGCCCGCCCTCCAGCGCGCTGACCGGCTGAACGGTGACGCGCCCTCGGTCAGAGCGCGATCGGCGCGGTGACCGGACCGCGGGCCACCGGTGGCGGAGCCCAATCGCGGCTGCCAACCGCGAGACGGGCCGCCTCGAACTCGGCCCGTAGCCAGGCCGCTGGGGTGTCGCCCCAGCAGAAACCGACCAGGTCGAGGTAGGCACGCCGAAAGCGCGGGCCGTGACCGGCCGCGAGGCCAGCCAAGACGTGGGCGAGCTCGTGCAGCACCGTGGCCGGCGTGGCCTGGCCGGCGGCGATCCGCACGACCGGGCGGGCGCCGCCGCGCTGGCGTGTGGTGGACGAGGAAGCATCGGAACGCGCGGCGACGACCGGCACCTCACCCGCCGGCCACCACGCCGCCCGGGTGACGCGCTGGGCCAGTTCGACGAGCTCGGCGAGCGGGACGACCGCTTCGTACGAGGTGCCGTCGAACGCGGCCAGCTCGGCCGCGTACAGCGCCTCGCGCCCGGCGTCGGCCCGGCGCTGAGCCCGGTCGTCGCTCATCGGGACGTGCCGCCGCTGCCGATCGAGCGCACGTTGCCCGC
>JAEZFY010000124.1 GCA_023417265.1 Actinomycetes bacterium
CGGCCTGGGGGGGCAGGGCCTGGGGGGCGGCGGGGCGCCGGGCAGCCGCCGGGCGCGGAGGCCGAGACACTACCCAAACGCCGAAAGGGGTAGTTCTCCCGATCTGTCCCGCCGGGCCGTGACGTTACTGTCGCGGGGGTCATGTCGGCACGATTCCGCACCTTCGTCGCCGTGGCGGCGGCATCCGGCGTCGCCGTCGGGGCCACGCTGGCCGTGTCCGGTGCCGGCCGGGCCGAGATGGACGTGCGCCGCGCCGGCGTCTGGGTCGCCAACAACGCGCCCGCCTCGGCAACCCACCTCGGCCCCGGCGGGGCCGACTTCACCGTCGCCACCGGCGGCTTGACCGGCGAGCTCGACCTCGTCGAAACCGATGGGGCGGTGTACGTGATGGGTGCAGCCGGCAGTGCCGCCCGGATCGAACCGGCGCGCATGACGGTCACCGTCACCACCGAGCTGCCAACAGCCACGGCGAAACTCGTCGCGGGTGGCGGCAACGTGTACTCGGTCGATCCGGCGGTGGGTCACGTCTACCAGCTCGATCCGACGACGTTGGCGGTCGTCGGAACGCCGCTCGCGCTCGGCGGTCAGCTTGCCGACGCGGTGGTCGACACCGACGGTGTGCTGTGGGTTGTCGACGTCTCCCGCGGTGAGGTGGTCGGTGTCGACGGTGGCATCGAGGTCGATCGCAGTCCGGTCGCTCAGGCGGGTCAGCGGGTCGAGTTGTCGATGGTTGCCGAGTCGCTGGTCGCCGTCGACACCGGCACCGGACGGGTCACCGTCGTCGACGGCCCCGGGGCGGTGTCGGCGTTCACGGTCGAGCTCGAGGCCGCCGAGTCGGCCCTGCCGGAGACGGTGCACAGCGGCGCCGAACTCCCGGTCCTCGACGGCGCTTCGCTGCTCGTCGTCGACATCGCCCGCGGCTCGGGGCGGCGGTTCGCGTTGCCCGCTCACGGTACGTTGTCGACGCCCGAGATCGCCGGTCGGCGTGTCTACGTGGTCGATCACACGCGCGGCACGTTGTTCGTGGTCGACCTCACCAACGGGTCGGTGGCGAGCCACGTCCTGAGCGGACGTGCTGGGCAGCTCGACCTGGTGGTGAACGGCGGTCGCGTGTACGTCAACGATCCGAACAGCAACACCGCGTGGGTGGTCGGCAGCGACGGTCGGGTCACCGCCGACGTCAAGTTCGACGAACGCGACGGCGACGGCACCGGGGCGACGCCGACGATCCCACCCGCACCCCCGCTCCCGCCGCCGGCACCGAGCACGACCACCACCACGGTGGCCCCGGCCGACACCGCCGGCGCGACGCGCACCACTCCGGTCCCAGCTCCACAGCCGACCACTCCGGTGGTCACGATCACCGTGCCGCTCCCCACCACCACCGTCTTCGTCGACGACGGTCCGGCCACCACCACCACGATCGCGGCCGGGGCCACGCTCCCGGCGTCGAGCGGCCCGGCGAGCAGCGCACCGCCCACGACGGCTCCCGATCCCGACGGCCCGCGCGCCACCACACCGGCGCCCACCACGACCCCCACCACAACCCCCACCGGCACCGTGCCGACGGCGACGACCACGACCAGCAGCACCACCAGCGTGCCCACGACGACGACCACCTCCGTCCCGCCCACGACCGTCCCGGCGACGACCAGCACGAGCACCGTGGCCCCGCTCCCCGGCATCGTCACGGGCCTGACCGCCGAAATCACGAACTATCCGATGGCGGCCGCCCCGATGAGCCGTCCGATCGAGGGCTCCGAGTTCGAGTACTGGGCCGACGTGCGCTGGAACTCGACCAGTGGCGCCACGGCGTACGAGATCACGCTCGACGGCGCCCCGATGGGCCAGGTCGTCGGCACGGCATGGGGGTCCGACTTCTTCGAGCCGGTCTGCATTCGCCACACCGTGACCGTGCGTGCGGTCAATGCCAGCGGCGCCGGCCCGGCGGCCTCGGTGTCGTTCCGCTGCACCGGTACCACCACGCCGCCGACCACCACACTCCCGCCGACCACCACACTCCCGCCGACCACCACGCTGCCACCGACGACCACACTCCCGCCCGCACCACCGTCGGCGCCGACCGGTGTGTGGATCACCGGCGGCGAGTTCGAATCGGTTGCCGGCTGGAACGCCGTGGCGGGCGCCGCGTATTACGAGGTCCAGTGGCACTTCTCGTCGAGTTGGACGCGTGTCGACGGCACCTCGGCGTCGGGGCCGGCGTGGCGGCACAACACCAACTGCGAGCGCTCGGCCGAGATCAGCGTGCGCGCCGTGAACGCCGTTGGAGTGAGCGCGGCGACGAGCGCCAGCGACTTCGCCATGGTGAGCCCGCCACCCGATCAGCAGTGCCAGTGATCGTGCCGGCTACGGCGCCGGACGGTGACGTACGGCCGACAGCGGTCGTACGTCGAGCACGCCGGGTTCGCCGTCGACGTGGGCGATCCCGTCGACGATCAGGCTGAACCCGTTCGAGCCGGGGTGCGGCGCGAAGGCGATCGACACGCGCTCGCGCACGGTGGCGTTGTTGAGCGTGCCGCCGCCGGCTGCCGCGAAGCGCAGCACGCGCCCGTCGGGGCGCGTGGCGGGGTATGGCCGCAGGGCGACGAGGCGTACCCGTCCGTCGTCTCCCACCGTGGCCACGAACCCGGGCCCCCATTGGTCGAGTTCCGCGAACAACTCGTCGACGCTGACCGCCACGCTCACACCGGCCACGGTAGCCCAACGCCCGCAAGCTAATCCCGATTGAACTTGTCGGGATTGACGGTACGATCGCCTCACCAGACGGCGACCGATCCGGTCCGGCAACAAGGAGCATTCCATGGCATTGCGTCTCGGCGACACCGCCCCCGACTTCACCGCCCCGACGACGCAGGGCGAGATCAGCTTCCACGAGTGGCTCGGCGACTCGTGGGGCGTGCTGTTCAGCCACCCCAAGGACTTCACGCCGGTGTGCACCACCGAGCTCGGCTACGTCGCCGCGATCAAGCCCGAGTTCGACAAGCGCAACGTCAAGGTGATCGGTCTCTCGGTCGACCCGGTCGACAGCCACGTCGAGTGGGAGAAGGACATCGCCGAGACGCAGGGCACGCCGGTCAACTTCCCGATGATCGGCGACCCGGACCGCACCGTGGCCGACCTCTACGACATGATCCACCCGAACGCCAACGACACCGCCACGGTGCGCTCGGTGTTCGTGGTCGGCCCCGACAAGAAGATCAAGCTGACGATCACCTACCCGGCCTCGACCGGACGCAACTTCGACGAGATCCTGCGCGTGATCGACAGCCTTCAGCTCACCGCCAAGCACAAGGTCGCAACGCCTGCACAGTGGAAGCCGGGCGATGACGTGATCATCACGCCGGCCGTGTCCGACGAGGAGGCGCAGGCCAAGTTCGGCGGCTTCACGCGGCCCAAACCCTACATCCGCGTGACGAAGCAGCCCCAGGACTGAACCGGGTCCGAGTAAAATGATTCAGCCCCGACTGCCTGCGCGGTCGGGGCTGATTTTATTCCAGCAGCTATCATTGCGAGGTTGCGCTTATTCCTTCACCGCGCCCGTCAGCGACGATACATAGTAGTCGACGAAGAAGGAATAGAAGATCGCGACCGGCAGCGAGCCGAGCAGCGATCCCGCCATCAGCGCACCCCACTGATAGACGTCGCCAGTGACGAGCTCCGTCAGGATCGCGACCGGGACTGTCTTGTTCTCGCTGCTCTGGATGAAGGCGAGGGCGTAAATGAACTCGTTCCACGAGAGTGTGAACGAGAAGATGCCCGCCGAGATCAGCCCCGGCACCGCGAGTGGGAGTGTGATCCTGCGCAGGATCTGGAGACGGGTCGCGCCGTCGATGAGGGCGCACTCTTCAAGCTCGAAGGGGATAGATTTGAAATACCCGATCAGCAGCCACGTGCAGAAAGGCACGAGGAAGGTCGGATAGACGAGGATCAGCGCCATCGGGCTGTCGAAGAGCCCGAGCTGAACGACCATGGTCGCGAGCGGGATGAACAGGATCGACGGTGGCACGAGATAGGCGAGGTAGATCG
>JAEZFY010000143.1 GCA_023417265.1 Actinomycetes bacterium
GGCGAACGCGCGCGTCCCGGGCGTTGGCGAACACGATCCCGCCGAGCGCCAGCGACACCACCAGCGCGGGTACCACGACACCCACCCGGGCGTAGCGGGCGACCGGCACCCCGGCGAGCCACGCCAGTGCCGCTGCGGCGAGGAGGGTCAGCACCGGCGCCACCGTGGCGAAGTAGCGATCGAGCGACGCCTGCGCGCTCGCCCCGATCACGAACGCCACCGCCGCGTAGGCGGCGAGGTGGGCGTCGCGGCGGGCCCGCACCGACAGCGCCAGCACGAGCCCGAGCACGACCAGGCTGATCCACACGCCGATCGCCGCGGTGGCCCACCCGGTGCTGCCGAACACGGTCGGTTCGGGTACCTGCGGGCGGCGGAAGCCGGCGATCTGGAGCACGTGGTCGACGTTGCGGTCCCACCGCCGCCACGTGTTGCGGATCGTGTTGCCCTCGTAGTTGGGCACGATCACGCTCGGCAGGCCGAACTTGATCGCCAGCGTGACGACGCCGGCGGCGACGTGCGGGAGCAGCACGCGTCCGGCGAGCCGCGCCAGGGCCCCGCGGTGGTGCCACGGGATCGCGCGCCACGCCGCGAGGAGGGCGACGAGTTGGGCGACGCCGATCGCGGCGACCATCGCCAAGCCTTCGCGGCGCACCTCGAACACGCACGCCGCCCACACGCCGAGCACGACCAGCGGCCAGAGCCGGGCGGTGGGGTCGACCAAGCGGTTGCGGCGGACCAGGGTGTCGAGCCCGGCGAGGCCGACCCCGGCGGTGGCGAGGAACACCCACTCGGATTGGATCAGGTCGCCCCACGACAGCAGCACGGGCGTCATCGCCACGGCCGGCACGCCCACGATCGCGGCCAGCGCGCCGATCCGGGGTCGCGCGAGCGCGTACCACGCGCAGGCGAACACCACCGCCGCGACCACCTGCACGATCGTCAGGTCGTCGACGCCCGAGCCGACGAACGGGATCGCCAGGGCGAGCGCCAGCGGGAAGCCCCACGGGTACAGCGGCGGGCTGAACGGGGCCCCCGCCGAGCGGCTGACGGTGAACTCGTTGGCTCGGGCGACCTCCCCCGGGTTCAGGTGCAGCAGCCCTTCGGCCTGGCGGATGTACAGGGCCCAGTCGTCGCCCCACCAGTGGCCGGGGCGGCGGGCCGCGAGCATCACCGCCGCGATCGCGGCGACGACGAGCGCCAGCCCGGCTCCTGGACCGAAGCTGGCGACGTACCTCCAGGCCCGGCGGGCACGGCCGGGTGCCGCCGCGCCGGAGCCGGCGGCGGCGACGGGTTCGGGCGTGATGGTCAGCCTCCGGTGCCGAACTGCCGGTCGCCGGCGTCCCCCAACCCGGGCACGATGAACGCGTGCTCGTTGAGGTGGTCGTCGATCGCGGCGGTGACGATGTGCACGTCGAGGTGCTCGTCACGGAGCCGCTGGATGCCCTCCGGGGCCGCCAGCGCACACACGACCGTGATCGTGCCGGTGGCGCCGCGGTCGTGCAGCAGGGCGATCGTGTGCACGAGCGAGCCGCCCGTGGCGAGCATCGGGTCGACGACGATCACGGGGCGGTTGGCGAGCGTCTCGGGGAGCCGGTTGACGTACGGCTTGGGCTGGAACGTCTCCTCGTCGCGGGAGATTCCGACGAACCCGACGTCGGCGTTCGGCATCAGGTCCTGGGCGGCGTGCACGAACCCCAGCCCGGCCCGCAGGATCGGCACGATCACCGGCTGCACGGCGAGCCGCTTGGTGGGCGCGGTGGTGAGCGGCGTGGTGACGGTGCCCTCGACGGTGCGCAGCGATCGCGTCGCTTCGGCGATCAGGAGCGTGCCGATCCGTTCCAGGTTCTGGCGGAACAGGGCGTTGGGGGTGTCCTTGTCGCGGATCCGGGCGAGCGAGTCGGTGACCAGCGGATGGTCGACGAGCGTGACGGTGACGGGCATGGTGGGCTCCGGCGGGTGGGTTCGTGCGGTCAGAGCGTGCCGAGCGCGAGCTCGGCGTTGAGGAGCGCGTAGCGCGGCTTGATCAGGCCGTTGATGATCCGCAGCCGCTCGGGGAACGGGGCGAAGGCCGACTTCATCGCGTTCAGCGTCAACCACTCGAAGTCGTCGAGCGACCAGCCGAAGGCACGGTGCAGCTGGATCATCTCGTTGCTCATCGACGTGTCGCTCATCAGCCGGTTGTCGGTATTGACGGTGACGCGGAAGCGCAGCCGTCGGAGCATGCCGATCGGGTGCTCGGCGATCGAGTCGCAGACGCCGGTGTTGACGTTCGACGTGGGGCACAGCTCGAGGCAGATCCGCCGGTCGCGGACGTAGGCGGCGAGCCTGCCGAGCCGCTCGGCACCTTGCTCGCCCGCGATGTCGTCGACGATCCGCACACCGTGCCCGAGCCGGGCGGCGCCGCAGTACTGCACTGCTTCCCAGATCGACGGCAGGCCGAACGCCTCGCCGGCGTGGATCGTGGAGTGGAAGTTCTCGCGCATCACGTACTGGAAGGCGTCGAGGTGGCGGGTGGGCGGGTAGCCGGCCTCGGCCCCGGCGATGTCGAACCCGACCACGCCCTGGTCGCGGTTGGCGACGGCCAGTTCGGCGATCTCGACCGAGCGTGCGGCGGTGCGCATCGCCGAGCAGATCGTGCCGATCGTCAGGTCGGTACCGGCGCGGCCCGACTCGAACCCGGCGAGGATCGCGTCGAGCACCTCCTGGAGCGTCAACCCCGCCTGCAGGCACAGCTCGGGCGCCATCCGCACCTCGGCATACACGACCCCGTCGGCGGCGAGGTCCTGGGCGCACTCGTGGGCCACCCGTTCGATCGCGTCCTTGTGCTGCATCACCCCGACGGTGTGGGCGAACGTCTCCAGGTAGAGCACGAGGTCGTTGCGCTTGGCACCCCGGTTGAACCACTTCTGCAGCTCGGCGACGTCGGTGGTGGGCAGGTCGCGGTAGCCGTGCTCGGCGGCCAGTTCGGCGACCGTGGCCGGGCGGAGGCCGCCGTCGAGGTGGTCGTGGAGGAGCACCTTCGGTGCCCGCCGGATCAGGTCCTCGATCATCGCTCGGAGGGTAGCGCGGGCCGCTGCCGCCCGCTGATGGGCCGGAAGGCCCTAACGCTGGCGGGTGGCGCCGGGCACGATGGGCCCATGGCCACATCCGCTGGGGGCGGTGACGACGCCCGATGAGTGCCACCCTCGAACCGCTCTCGCACGAGGAGTGCCTGGAACGCCTGGCGGCGGAGACCGTCGGGCGGATGGCCGTGCTCCACGAGGGCTACCCGGTGGTGGTCCCGGTGTCGTACCGGTTGGTGGAGCGCGACGGCGTGCACGTGATCGCGGTGCGCACGCGCCCGGGCAACCTGCTCGATCATCCCGGCGCGGCAGTCGGCTTCGAGATCGACGCGGTCGGCAACGACCGCCGCTCCGGGTGGAGCGTGCTCGTGCGCGGTGTGCTGCGGGTGGTCGAACCCGACGAGGTGCCCGACCCCGGCCCGGCGTTCGCCGCCGACCGCGACGCGTGGCGGGTGGTGGTGCCGTGGATGATCACCGGGAGGCGTTTACCCTCCGACGCCTCCCCGTGGCCGTTCGACCCGGAGGGCTACCTCTAGCCGGCCGCCGCCGCGTACCACGGGCGGACGTGCTCGCGGATCACGCGTTGGCGCACGTCGTACGGGGCGAAACCGGCCCCGATCGCGTTGGTGGCGAGCCGCTCGGCGTCGCCCGCCGTGAGCCCGAACGTGGTGATCACGCGTGCCAGCTCGCTGGACGGGGTGACGTTGCTCATCAGGCGGTTGTCGGTGTTGATGCCGACGTTGAACCCGGCCCGCAGGAACGCCGCGACCGGGTGCTCGGCGAACGTCGCCACGGCACCGACCTGGACGTGGCAGGTGGGTGCCATCTCGAGATGGATCTGGCGGTCGAGCACGTACTGGGCGAGCCGGCCGAGCCCGGCAATCTGCCGGTCGGCGCCGGCGCCCGACCACGCGACGTCTGCTTGGAGCCGTACGCCGTGACCGATCCGATGGGCGCCGTGGGCGAGCGCATCGTCGATCAGTTCGAGGTCGGGTGGCTCGGAGGCGTGCAGCGTGAGGTTCAGGTGGCGCTGGCGTGCGAAGGCGAGCGCCTCGGCGTGGAGCGAGGGCGGGAAACCGGTTTCGGCGCCGGCCAGGTCGAAGCCGACGACCTTGTCGTCGTTGTCGCGCAGGCGGTCGGCGAGTTCGGCGATCTCGAGCGCACGCCGCTCGGTGCGCATCGCACACAGGATCGCGTGGACGACGATCGGCCGGCTGGCGTCGGCTTCGCCGCGCCGGAACCCGGCGGTGACGGCGGTGACGACGCCCGCCAGGTCGAGCCCACCGGCGAGGTGCAGTTCCGGGGCGAAGCGCAGTTCGGCGTAGACGACGCCGTCGGCGGCGAGGTCGAGCACCGCTTCATAGGCGACCCGTTCGAGCTGCTCGGCGGTCTGCATCACCGCCAGGGTGTGCTCGAACGTGGCGAGGTACTGGAGCAGGTCCTTGGTGTCGGCCCCGCGCGTGAACCACGCCTGCAACTCGGCCGGATCGGTGGTGGGCAGGCGCCACCCGATCGCGTCGGCGAGCTCGAGCACGGTGGCGACCCGCAGGCCCCCGTCGAGGTGGTCGTGGAGCAGCGCCTTGGGCGCGGCGACGGTGTCGATCAATGCCCGCCCCGGCGGTACGGCGTGCCCGCCGCGCGCGGTGGGCGCAAGCGTTGGGCGGCGAAGATCAGCACCAGCAGCACGAGCACGTACGGCATCGTGTTGGGCAGCCATGCCGCCGCCGAGTCGGTGGCGAGGTACCACACCAGGGCGATCAGGCCGAGCACGAGGGCGAGGATCGTCTGCCCACCGCTGCGCCCGCCGACCATCTGCACCATCCGCATGTACGACCCGGTCGGCGTGCCGAGGTCGGCCGCCGGGATGTCGGTCTCGGGCGCCTCCTTGCTGCGCCACAGCATCGCCGCGGTGACGAACAAGCCGATCGCGATCACCGCCAACAGCGCCCGTGTGGCGACCCCGCTGCCACTCGCATCGAAGTCGATCAGCGCCAGGCCGAACGGGTAGCTGAACAGCAACGAACCGAACAGGATGCCGAGCGCCCGCCAGTTGCCGAAGATCAACGCCGCCAGGCCGATGAACCCACGGCCGACGGTCTGCCCGCCGCGGTAGAGGCCGGACAGTTCGATCACGATGTACGCCCCGGCCAGCCCGGCGAGCGCCCCGCTGATCATCACGGCGAGGTACTTGTGCCGGTACACGCCGATACCGAGCGACTCGCCGGCGTGCGGGTTCTCGCCGCACACCCGGATCCGCAGGCCGACCCGGGTGCGGTTGAGCATGAACGCCGAGAGCGGCACGAGCGCCAGCCCGAGCAAGGTGAACCAGCGCATGTTCGACACGAAGCCGAGTAACAGGTCGGCGACGTCGGAGATGAAGAAGATCTCCCAGTCGCGAACCGCATCGAGCGCGTCGGAGACGCCGCGGATCGTGAACGAGCCGGCGGTGCGGACCCGCGGGGACTGCGACACCGACCCGCCCTGCATCGCACCGAACACGCGCTCGGACAGGAACCGCGTGAGGCCGGGGGCGAGGATGTTGATGGCCACGCCCGACACGATCTGGTCGACGCCGAACGTCACCGTCGCCACCGCGTGCAGCAAGCCGCCGAGGGCACCGCCGATCATGCCGGTGACGAGCCCCCACCAGGGCGAACCGAACTCGAGCGCGCCCCACGCCCCGCACCACGTACCGACGACCATCATCCCTTCGAGGCCGATGTTGACGACACCGGACCGTTCCGAGAACAGCCCGCCGAGGCCGGCCAACAGGATCGGGATCGACCAGCGCAGCATCGCGCTCGACGTGCCGGCCGACGTCAACAGCGACGTGCCGCTGGCTTCCTGGACGATCGCCAGGACGAGCATGCCGAGCGCGGCGAGCAGCGCCCAGCGGGCCCATGCCGGCAGGCCGGCGAAGCGGTCGACCCAGCCGCCCGGTGTGCGTTCGCCGGACGGCGCCGTGACCGTGCTCGATGAGACGTTCACGCGACCACCCCCGCAACTTGGGCCGCGCGGCGTATCTCGTCGCGTTGCCGGATCCGATTGACCACCTCGTAGGCGATCACCGCCACGAGCAGGATCGTGGCCTGCATGATGACGACGATCTCGCTCGACGCCAGCCGGCTCACCTGGAGCACGGCCGCCGACGAGTCGAGGAACCCGAACAAGAGCGCCGCCACCGCCATGCCGAACGCCGAGTTGCGGCCGAGCAGGGCGACGGCGATGCCGGCGAAGCCGAGGCCTTGTACGAAGCCCTGGTCGTAGGCGTGTGTGTCGGAGAGGATCTCGGGCATACCGACCAGCCCGGCGACGATGCCGCCGCCGATCATCGCCGCGAGGATCATCTTCTTCGGGGGCACGCCACCGGCCCGGGCGGCCGACGGGTTCATGCCGCTCGCCCGGATGTCGTAGCCGAACCGGCTGCGGTTGAGGATGACGTGGTAGATGATGCCGACCACGATCGCGATCAGCAGCACACCCGTGAGCCGGCGTCCCTTGGTGATGTCGCGGGTGAAGACCTCGAGCAGTGCGTTGAGGTTCGGGAGATGGCTCGACTCGGGCAACGGGGTGGTGCCCTGGTTGGTGGCGCGCGGGTCGGCGATCACCTTCGGGAGCAGGGCCGCGACGATGCCGCCGACGGCGATGAAGTTGAGCATGATCGTGGAGATCACCTCGTTGACGCCGCGGGTGACCTTCAACAGCCCGGCCAGCCCGGACCACGCGGCCCCGACCGCCATCGCCACGAGCAGGATGATGACGATGTTGATCGGCCCCCACAGGTCGAGTTCGGCACCCACCACGGCGGCGATGAAGGCGGCGAGGATGTACTGGCCTTCGACGCCGATGTTGAACAGGTTCATCCGGAACCCGATCGCCGCGGCCACCGCCGACAGGTACAGCGGCGTGGCCCGGTTGAGCATGTCGACGATCGACTCGAGCTTGGTGCCGTTCGTCAGCATCGTCCTGAACGTCTCGAGCGCGTTCGAACCCGACAGTTCGAGCACGATCGACGAGATCGCCAGGGCGACCACGAGGCTGACGACCGGTGCCGCCAAGGCGAGGACGATGCGCCGCGGGGTGCCCGCATTCATGATCCGCTCCCGGTGGATTCGAGCGCTGCCCCGGTCATGTAACTGCCGAGCTTGCGCGGGGTGATCTCGTTGGGGTTGAGCGTGGCGACGAGCTCGCCGTGGAACATCACGACGATCGTGTCGGAGAGCCCGATCAGCTCGTCGAGGTCGGCCGAGACGAGCAGTGTGGCGAGACCGTCGGCGCGGGCCGCCCGGATGTCGTTCCACACGTCGGCCTGGGCGCCGACGTCGATCCCGCGGGTGGGATGGGCGGCGATCAGCACGGTGGGGTTGGACGTCATCTCGCGGCCGATGATCAGCTTCTGCTGGTTGCCACCCGACAGCGCCCGGGCGCTGACCTCGACGCTGGGGGAGCGTACGTCGAACTCGTCGCGGATGTGCTCGGTGCGTTCGCGAGCCCCCCGACGGTCGAACCACAGGCCCTTCGAGAACGGCGGTTTGGTCTGGTGGCCGAGCGCCGCGTTCTCCCACAGCGTGGCGTCGAGCAGGAGTCCTTCGGTCTGGCGGTCCTGGGGCACGTAGGCCAGGCCCGCTTCGCGCCGGGCGCGCACCGAGGCGTGCGTGATGTCGTGGCCGAGCAGGCGGATCCGGCCGCGGGTGGCCGGGTGTGTGCCGACCAGGGCGGCGATCAGTTCGGACTGGCCGTTGCCCTCGATCCCGGCGATGCCGAGCACCTCGCCGCGGCGGACCTTGAGCGACACGTTGTTGACGACGGCCCGCTCGGTGTCGTCGAGCACGGTCAGACCTTCGGCTTCGAGGGCGACCTCGTCGGTGACGGTGGAGCTGCTCGTGGCCGGCGACGGCAGTTCGGAGCCGACCATCAGCTCGGCCAGATCGCCGGCGGTGACGTCGCTGGCATTGACGGTGGCGATCGTCTTGCCGCGGCGGATGACGGTGATCCGGTCGGCGATCTCGAGCACCTCTTGGAGTTTGTGGTCGATGAAGATGATCGTCGAGCCGCCGGCCTGCAGCTCGCGCAGGTTGCGGAACAGCTCTTCGACCTCTTGCGGGACGAGCACCGCGGTCGGCTCGTCGAGGATCAGGATCTTGGCGCCCCGGTAGAGCACCTTGATGATCTCGACGCGCTGCTTCTCGCCGACCTCGAGGCTCTCGACGAGGTCGTTCGGGTCGACCGTCAGCCCGTAGGCGACGGCGACCTCACGAAGCTGCCGTTCGGCCCGGTCGACGTCGATCACGCCGCCGAACTTGGTGGGTTCCGAGCCGAGGATCACGTTCTCGAGCACCGTCATCTGGTCGGCCAGCATGAAGTGCTGGTGGACCATGCCGATGCCCGCCGCGATCGCTTCGGTGGGTGACGAGAAGTGGACCTCGTTGCCGTCGATCTTCATCGTCCCCTCGTCGGCCGGCTGCATGCCGTAGAGGATCTTCATCAGGGTCGACTTGCCGGCCCCGTTCTCGCCGCAGATCGCATGGATCTCGCCGGGCTCGACGCACAGGTTGACGTCGTCGTTGGCGACGACGCCGGGGAACCTCTTGGTGATGCCGATCAGTTCGATCGCGGCCGTCATGCAGTCTCCGCTCAGACAGGAAAATCAGACAGAAAAATCAGACAGAAAAACGAGGAAGCGGAGGCGAACATAGTCCACCTCCGCTTCCTCACATGGCCCTCACATGGTGGGAGGCATGTGTGACCGGCCCCTCAGGGCCGCTCGGTCAGGTTGTTCAGCCGGCCGACGTCGGCGCGGTGGGCACCTCGATCGTGCCGTCGATGATCTGGGCCTTGTAGTCCTCGATCGTCGTGATCTGCTCGGCGGTGAGGAAGTCACCCGACGTCGAGTAGCCGACGCCGTCGACCGACAGGTCGTAGACCGTGTTGCCGGCGGCGAACGTGCCGTCCTGCTGGGCCTTGGTGATCTCGTACACGGCCACGTCGACGCGCTTGAGCATCGACGTCAGGATGTACTCCTGGACCTCGGGTGCGGCGGTGTTGTACTGGTCGGAGTCGACACCGATCGCCCACACCTTCGAACCCGACGCCTCGGAGTGCTCGGCGGCGGCCTCGAACAGGCCGGCGCCGGAACCACCCGCGGCGTGGTAGATCACGTCGGCACCCTGGTCGTACATCGCCAGGGCGATCTCGCGGCCACGGTCGGGAGCGACGAAGCCGTCGAAGTCGGGGGCCTGGGTGATGTACTGCGGGATGATCGTGATGTCCGGGTTGACGGCGTGCACGCCGGCCTCGAAGCCGGCCTCGAACTTCTCGATCAGGCCGAACCCGCCGACGCCGCCGATGAAGCCGACGGTGTTGGTCTGGGTGTTGAGCGCCGCGGCGACACCGACGAGGAACGAACCCTGCTCCTCGGCGAACGTCAGGCCGGCGCAGTTCTCGCACATCGG
>JAEZFY010000193.1 GCA_023417265.1 Actinomycetes bacterium
CACCGCGTGGCGCTTCACCTTCACCGGGTGCAGGTGGTACAGCACCGAGTTCATGATGACGTAGCTGCGGTTACGCGGGCTGTCGGAGTAGCCCTTGCGGAAGATCGAGCCGGGCCGGAAGATGCTGTTCCAGACCTGACCGCCCTGCACGGTGCCCCACATCTGCGAGCCACGTTGCTTCATGGTCGGCGTGGGGGTGTCGTCGATGATCCTGGCCATAGTCCTAGAGCCTCATGCCGTAGCCGTAGCCGTGGCTGTTCGTGCGAGCGTGGGAATCGCCGGCAGCGGTGGGTTGACCGGCCTTACCGAGGATGATCACCCCGGTCGGGCAGCGGTCGACGCACAGCGCGCAGCGGGTGCAGATGTCGTCGTCGATCGTGAAGATCACGTGGTCGCTCGGGTCGAGACCCGGCTGCTCGGTGCCCTCGGCGTCGACGATCGCCGACGGCGAGACCATGTGGATGCACTTCCACGGGCAGATGTCGACGCAGCCCTCGCACATGATGCACTCGGTCTGGTCGATGTGGATGAACTGCTTCGGCTTGACCGCGCGCGACAGGTAGTCGGCGTCGACCTCGACGAGCGTGTACTCGTCGGTGTACGGCATCATCGGTGGGTTGGCGTCGGTCTTCGCCATGACAGCCTCCGGCTAGCCCTTCTTCACCAGCGGGCGGCCGTAGGTGGACGTCGCCAGCTCGGTCGACACGTTGTCGCCGCGGGTCTGCCACCACTTCCAGATCCAGATGATGAGGCCGAAGTAGATCGCGTGGATGAGCACGACGATGACGTCGCGGATCGCTTCGTACTGCAGCGTCATCGGGAACCAGCCGCCTTCGGCCTGCGGCTTGAGGATGTCGCCGGGCCCGAAGATCAGCTTGGTGCGGTTCCAGCCGAGGTCCTTGTCGGCGTGGTCGATCCACTGGTGCGGCACGATGCCGAAGGCGAGGAACATCACGCCGAATGCGTACGTGGCGCCGAGCATCGCCTCACCCCACGACACGGGGGTGCCCTTGGGGCGCCGCTTGCCGTACGGGATGGCGACGAAGATGAGGATCAGCGAAGCGATGAACGACACGAGGAAGGCGGTGTTCATGCCGGGCCACTCGCGGACGTCCCAGTTGAAGGCGATCATCGAGCGTTCCTGCTGATGTTGGGTTCGGAGGGCATCTGGTCTGTGCTGCTGAGCTGGGCTGCTGGGATCTTGCGGATCGGGTTCGCGCGCCGCCGCAGGCTCTCAGGACTGGCCCTGCGGTTGCGGTCTGCACTGTAGTCGCCGGGTACCTCAGCGCTCACATCTCACTCACGTCAGCGCTGGGGCATCGCACCCGTTGGTTGCAGTGTGGCGGTCAATCCTCGCCCACCCGACAGGTTGTGAATAAGTGACCGGCGCCCGCAGCGCTCAGCGGAGGGCCTCGACGGGCTCCATCCGGGCGGCGCGGATCGCCGGGTACAACCCCGCCAGGAGCCCCACCAGCGCCCCGACGGGTGGGGCCGCCAACGGCATCCACGGGTCGAGCACCGGCGTCCAGCCCTTGGCCGCCGACACGCCGACCACCAGCAGCAGCCCCACCGCGGCGCCGATCACCCCGCCCACCAGACCGATCGCCGCCGACTCGCCCAGGAACTGGGCGGCGATGTGACGCCGTTGCGCGCCGAGCGCGCGGCGCAGGCCGATCTCGCCGGTGCGTTCCATGACGGTGACGAGCGTGACGTTGGCGATACCGATCGCACCGACCACGAGCGACACGATGCCGAGCAGCAAGAACAGGCTGTCGACGTCGCCGGCGACCCGGTCGCGAGCGGCCTGCGGGAGCGTCGGGGCGGCGGCCGAGAGGTTCTCCGGGGCGCTCGGGCTGAGCGCGATCGGCGCCTGCGCGGCGGTCAGCCGGCCGGCGCCGAGTTCGACCTCGATCACCACCCGCTCGGGCCGGGTGACGTCGAAGTAGCGCGCCGCGGCGCTGCTCGTGAGCATCACCGAGCCGAGCAAGCCGCGGTCCCGGAGGGCCTCGTCGACGATGCCGATCACGGTGAAGTAGTGCTCGCCGACGTACAGGCCGGGTTGCACGTCGAGCCGCCGGATCGCCAGGTCGGCTGCCAGGTCGGCACCGATCACCGCTACCGGGTCGCCGCGCTCCACGTGCCCGGCATCGAACCAGCGTCCGACCGCGACGTGGCCCCTCACCGCGTCGAGTACACCCGCCGACGTCGCCAGCACCGGGACGACGTGGTCGTACTGGCCGGCGAGGTCGACGACCGGCACGGTGCGCACCGCGCCCGGGTTGACGACGTCGGCGACCGCCCCGGACGCGACCACACCGTTGAGGCGGTCGAGCCGGTCCTCGACGTTCCACGGCAAGGCCGCAACCGTCCCGCCGCGCCCGTTGCTGCGGGCGGTGACCATCACCTGGCTCGCGGTCAGTTCGTCGAACTGGTCGATGATCTGGCTGCCCGCCGTGCGCGAGAGGCCGAGCGTGGCGATCAGCGAGGCCAGGCCGAGCACCGTGCCGAGCGTCGTCAGCAGTGCCCGCACGGGGCGGGCGAACACGCCCGCGAGCATCTCGTCGAGCAGGTCGGCCGGGCGCAAGACGCTGCGCGTGCGCTTCATCGCGGCGGCTCACCGATCGCTACCTGGGCGACCGGCGCGAGCTCGGCCAGCTGCCCGTCGACGATGCGCACCTGGCGGTGGGCGCGCACGGCGACGTCGGGGTCGTGGGTGATCACGCAAATCGTGAGGCCGCCGGCCACCAACTCGTCGAACAGGTCGAGCACGGCCGCGGTGGTGACCGAGTCGAGGTTGCCGGTCGGCTCGTCGCACAGCAGCACGGAGGGTCGCACGACGAGCGCCCGGGCGACGGCGACGCGTTGGCGTTCGCCGCCCGAGAGGCGGTCGGGACGGAAGCTCGCCCGGCCGAGCAGCCCGACCCGGTCGAGCGCGGCGATCGCCCGGCGCCGCCGCTCGGCCTTCGGTACGCCCTGGTACATGCCGCCGAACATCACGTTCTCGAGCGCGCTGCGATGGTTGAGGAGGTGGAACGACTGGAACACGAAGCCGAGCTTCTCGGCGCGCAGGCCGGCGCGGACCCGGTCGGGGAGCTGGGCGACGTCGCGTCCGTCCAGTTCGTAGACGCCGGCCGACGGCCGGTCGAGCAGGCCGAGCACGTTCAGCAAGGTCGACTTGCCCGAACCGGACGGACCGACGATCGCCACGTACTCGCCGGCCGCGACCGTGAGATCGACCGCCCGCAGGGCCCACACCGCGGGCTCGCCCGGAAAGACGCGCGACACGCCGCGCAGGGCGATCACGGGCACGCCCGCGCGGGCGCCCGGCGGGATCGCTTCGGTGGTGCTCACTCGCCGAGCTGCGGGAACTGACCGACCAGCTCGTCGACCAGCGCCTGCTCCTGTTCGCGGACGAGCCGGTCGTAGCCCGACTCGGCGAGGCACGCCTGATCGGCCTTCCACAGCTCGAGCTCCATGCGCGTCAGCTCGTCGATCTGCTCGCCGGTCAACTCCGGCAGCTCGGCACCCGGCTCGCCGGGGGCGACGACGACGAACCCCTTGCCGCGCTCGTCGGTGCTCGCGGTGAGCACGGTGCGGCCGGAATTGAAGTACTCGTCGAGTTCGGCCTGGTTGGCGACCGGCAGCACCTCGGCACCCATCGCCTTGTACTTCTCGGTGTCGACGATCTGGTAGCCGTCGTAGATCTGCGTCGGCACGGTGTCGATCGCGTACTCGCCGAGCGTCGCCTGAAAGCACTCGACCCAGTCGGCGACGGCCGCGTCGAGGGCCGGGTCGTCCTGCTGGCGGGTGTAGAAGTCGTTGAGCACGCGCTGCACCTCGGGGTCGTTGGCAGGGTCCTCACCGAGCACGGCGAGGCGCGCCGTGCCCTCGCACCCTTGCTGGTCGAGCGGCGGCGCGACCATCGGCTCCGACGTGTCCCCGCCGTCGCCACCGACGGTGCCGACCGGCGCTTCCCAGATGCTCTGATCGCCGTACAGGTCGGCGTAATAGGCGGTCTGTTCGTCGGGCGTCAGCGACTCGACGTACTCGGCGTTGGGGTCGTCGAACACCATCCCCGGACCGTCGCCCTCACCGGCACCGAGCTCGTACGTCTCGTAGTTGTACATCACGCCGTAGCCGTACTTCTCGCCGTACGCCTGCGGGTCGGCCATGTCGACGGCGCCCTCGGGAGCCTGCGCCGACCAGTCGACGGGGGTGTACTCCCACCCTGCGGCGCGCATGCATTCGGCCACCGATTCTTGGATCTCGAGTTCCTGGCGGCGCTGTTCGACCGGGTCCGACACCCACCCCATCAGTTCGGCGAGCGGGCTCACCGGGGCCGCATCACCGTCACCGGAAACGGCACCGTCACCGGAATCGGCACCGTCACCGGACTCGGCGCCGTCGCCGGACTCGGCGCCGTCGCCGTCGCCGTCACCATCGTCGGCGCCGCCGTCACCGTCGCCGGTACCCGGCAGGGTGTTCGTGTCGACCCCGATCACCACGCGATCGCCGACGTCGAGCGCGCCGGCGTCAACCGGGGCGACCTCGGCCAGCCCGCCGGCGGTCAGGCCGACGGTCACCGCGACCACCTCGGTCTCGGCCGGCACGTCGTCGGTGGCGGGCACCCGCTCGACTTCGACCTGGCTGACCTCGTCCGGGCCGATCGTCAACGCCGCCACCGGCACGACCAGCACCTCGCCGGCGGTGGCGTCGATCTGGATCCGGACGCGCACCCCGTACCACATGTACATGGCGAGGTCGGTGCCCGCCGCCGGGGCGACGACGACCTCCATCCGCCCGCTCGTGCCGCCGCCCGGAGCGGGACCAGGCGACTCGCCGGCACCGGGCGTCACGGGCGGCTCGCCGACGCTCAGCACCGTGCCGGAGGTGTTGATGCCCGCATCGCGGATCTCGATGCCGACCGAGGCACCGACGGCCACCAACGCCGCATCGGTGCGGGCGACGCGGGCGCGCACCAAGGTCTCGGTCGTGGCCATCAATCCGATCGGGCCCTCGATGCCCGACCCGAGCGTCACGTACGACTCGGTGAGCGTCGACGGCAACACCGGTGCGAACACGATCTCGCCCGGCGAGATCCGCGTCCCGGCCGCCGCCTGGAGCGTCATCAGGTCGGCCGACGCCTGGGCGAGGAGCGTCTCGGCGGCGCGCACGGCGTCCTGGAGCGCCGACGTGTCACGCCCGGCGGTCGCCTCCCGGAACTGCGCCTCGGCGATCTGCAGCTGGGCCGCCGCGTCGGTGATCGCCCGGTCGGCTGCGGCGACCTGCACGTCGCGCGTCTGCTCGGCGACGACGAGTTGACCTTCGGCGGCGGTGTACGCCTCTTGCGCCTCGGCGGCGGCGACCTCGAGCGCAGCCGCCCGCTCCGGGGTGTACGGCTCTCCCGTGTCGGGATCGTTCGCCCCCGGGGTGCGCGCCCGGTCGCGTACGGTCACCGCCGCGTCGCGCTGCGTGCGCGCCGTGTCGCGGGCGGCCTGGGCGGTGGCGACCAACTGATCCTGCTCGGTGCGCGCCACGGCGGCTGCGGTCTCGGCGGTGGGGACGGCCTCGCGGGCGTCGTTGACGGCCTGCTGGAGTTGTAGGCGTTGCGACTCGGGCAGCGGGTCGTCGGCTTCGGCGAGCGCGGCACGCGCATCGGCCACCCCGCGCTCGGCGCTGGCGACCGCTTCTCGGGCGGCGACGAGGTCGCCCTCCTGCTCGGCCGACGGGCCTTCGGCCGTGTACCCGCGGTCGGCGTAGAGCTGTTCCACGGCCGCCGCGGTGACGGCGTCGAACACCGTGTCGACCGGGTCGACCGGGTACCCGAGGCGAACCAGCGCGTGTTCGAGTTGGAGGACGTCGGGACCCTCCGACCCGATCGCCAGCCGCCGGTACATCGGCAGGTCGCCCTGCAGGACGAACACCGGCCGACCGGTGACCTCGACCACCACGTCACCCTCGTTGAGTGCCGTGCCGGCGTCGCGGATCTCGGTGACGACCGCCGTGTCGGCCGCGCCGATGCCGACCGCTCCGGCGAGGCGGACGGTGACCGGTTCGTTGTAGGCGACCTCGCCGTTGAGCACGATCTCCGATGTCAGCTGCCGGCGCTCGACCGGCACGGTGATCAGCGACGGGACGGGGGCGGCACGCGCGGCGGCGCGATCGGCGGGCGACTCGATGCGCGTGCCCACGTACATGCCTGCCGCCCCGGCGGCCACGGCGGCGAGCAGCACCGCCACGGCGG
>JAEZFY010000141.1 GCA_023417265.1 Actinomycetes bacterium
CGACCACCTCGTGGCCGGGCACGAACGGGAACGACACGTACTCCTCGAAGTACGCCGAGGCGTGGCCTTCGACGAGCGACAGGTCGCTGCCGCAGATCCCGGCGAGGTGCACGTCGAAGCGGTGCCACCCGACACCCGGATGCTCGGGCTCGTCGACGTTGCGGTAGTCGAGCGGGCCGACCTTGCCCGGCGCGATCGGCGATGTCAGCCGCGCCAAGCCGAACTTCACCGGTGAGCGCTTGATCTGGAGCGCCTTCACGCGAACCTCCGGCGGCGTTCGCGCTCGGGGAGCAGGTCGCCGATCGGGAGGATCGGGCGGGGGCCGCCGTCCGACTTCGACCAGTGCTCCACCAACCAGCCACGCTTGCGGGCGATCGCGGCGAGACGCGTCTCGGGGTTGACGGCGACCGGGAACCCGACCGCCTCGAACAGCGGCAGGTCCGACGACGAATCGGCGTAGGCGACCGCCTCCTCCAAGTGCAATCCCTCGGCCGCGCAGTAGTCGGCGAGGATCTGCGCGCGGGCTTCGCCGGTGGGTGGCACCGTCGACATCTCCCCGGAATACGTGCCGTCGGGGCGCACGCTCATCTCGGCGGCGACGATCTCGTCGAACAGCGGCTTCAAGCCGGCGACGTTGAACGACAGGGCGCCGGTGATCAAGATCGTGCGGTGGCCGGCGGCACGGTGTTCGCGCACCCGGCGCAGCCCTTCCGGGAACGACTTGGTGAGGATCAGTTGCGTGAGCATGTCGCGCGTGTCGGCCTCGATCTGTTCGATCGGGGCGTCGGCGTAGCGCCGGTAGAAGTGGCGCAGGAAGTCGGTGCGGTCGCGCTTGTCGAGCTTGGCGAGCGTTGGCGCCTCGGCGAGCGTGCGCAGCACGTAGCGCACCCGTTCCGGCGTGTTCAGGCGGCGCGTGGCGAGGAACGAGTAGCTCTCGACGACGTTCGAGGCGATCAGCGTGTTCTCGAGGTCGAACGCGGCGACGTGCCGTTTCGGGTCGAGCACCTGGCGGCGCAAGCGCGCCGGGCGGTCGGCCATCCGGGTGGCCTTGCCGGGCGTCGACTTGACGCGGGCGTGCTGCACGATCGAGGGCAGGTGGATCGTGGTGACGTAGTGCTCCCAGTCGACGACCCGCGGATCGAAGTTGAAGGCGGCCTGGTCGGCGGCGTCGAGTCGGGCCCACAGGGCGAGCAGGTTGTCGACCTGGTAGATGGCTTCGCACTCGGTGTACAAGCCGTACAGCTCGACGTATTGGGTGGCCGTGTCGATTTCCTGGCGCTTGCCCTCGATGGTTGCCGAGAACTCGGCCTGCTTGCCGCGTAGGGGGAGTGCGGTGAGCACCTTCTCGGCCGTCGACAGCATCTTGTGGGCCCGCCCGAGCTGCTGCTGGACGCGCCCCCGGCCGAGGAAGTTCCACTCGGGGACGATGATCGGCTGGCCTTCGTTGTCGTACAGCGGGTGCTCGGTGAACCAGCCCCGGATGTAGTCGATCATCGCCCGGTACTTGAGCGGGTTGACGCCACCGGACGCGACCTGCGTGATTGGTGGGGCGTGCTCGGGCCCGGCTGCGGCGACGGCGATGATCGCCGCCACCACGAGGTCGACAGGGATCACGTCGACCGTGCCCTCGGGCACCCCCGGAAACTCCTTGAGCAGGCCGCGGGCGTAGCTGATGATCACCGGCTCGGCCATCCGGAACCCGCGGATCCAGCCCGGGCGCGGCTCGGCCCACGCCGACTCGATGATCGAGGGGCGCACGATCGACACGGGCAGCACGCCGCCGTTGTGGGCGACCGTATCGGTGATCGCCTGCTCGGCGAGGGCCTTCGTGAAGGCGTAGGCGTCGGGCCAGCCGACGCTCGCCGCCCGGGCGCGGCCGGCCTCGACGAGCTGGTCCTTGACCCACCGCTCGCGGAGCTGTTCGGTCTTGGCGGCGAGCGCCGGTGCGCCGGCCGCGCCGAGCTCGCCGCGAGCCTCCTTGCGGAAGCGCACGAGCCGCTCGGGCTGGCGGCTGAGGGCCTCGGTGTCGCCCTTCAGGCGGCGCGCCGCGGCGACTTCCGCCTGCCACGACAAGCCGATGTCGAACGGGCCGTCCGACACCAGCTCCTCGGGAGCGTTGCCGCGGCGGTTGCCGGCGACGTAACACGTGCTGACGGCGACGACGTGCGGCGTCACGCCGAGCTCGTGGCACAGCGTGGCGATCCGCACCGGGCCGAGCAGGTTGATCTCGATCGCTCGGTCGAGCGGCGAGTCGAACGACACCGTGGCGGCCGAGTGGATCACCACGTCGGCGGTGGCGAAGATCGCCCGGTCGGCAGCGTCGAGGCCGAGCCCGTCGCGGGACACGTCGCCGGTGATCGTGGTGATCCGCCGGGCGGTCAGCTCGGCGAACGTTTCGGGGGAGCCCGGCGCCGCACAGTGTTCGCGGAGCCGGTCGAAGGCGTCGTTCTTGAGCAACTCCTTCTGGACGCGAGCCGCAGCGCGGGTGCGCGTGCTGTCGCGGACGAGCAGGATCAGCTCGCAGTCGGGAACGCTGCGCAGCAGGCGCTCGACCAGGGCGGTGCCGACGAAGCCGGTTGAACCGGTGATGGCAATCCGCTTCCCGGCCAGCGCTTCGGCAATCACGGCCAGCATGTCTACCATTTGGTAGAGAGGCGTGCAATGCTGGCGCCGTGGCCGATACCGGAACCGGCACCCGCCAGCGGATCCTCGACGTCGCCGTCGACTTGTTCGGGTCGCGGGGCTTCGATGCCGTGTCGCTCGACGAGATCGCTCGCGAGGTCGGCGTCCGCAAGCAAACCGTCCTGTACTGGTTCGCCTCCAAGGACGAACTGCTCGACGCCGTGCTCGACCACGTCGCCGGCGAGCTGGTGGTGGTGATCGACGCCGCCGTGCGGGCGACGCCCGCCGACGACCCGCTCGAGCGGATCGACGCCGTGGTGCGGGCGGTGTTCCGGCCGGCGGTGCGCCGCCCGGCGATGCTCGGCCTCGTCCGCGAGCTCTCACGGCTCCCCGCTGCGCACGTCGACCGGCTCGGCGTGCGCCTGCAGCCGATGGTGGAGCGGTGCGTCGAGTACCTCAGTCAGCAGATGGACAAGCACGCCCTGCGACGCGCCGACCCGGCGCTGATCCTGGCGATGGCGTATGCCACGGTCACCGGCGTGGCGACCGAACCCGAAGTGTTGCGGGCGGTCGGATGGCGC
>JAEZFY010000266.1 GCA_023417265.1 Actinomycetes bacterium
GTGCCCGCGCCCGGCGACCGCGCGTCCGACCGTGCTCACCCGACGATCTCGGCCTGCGCCAGGAGGTCCTCCGGAATCGTCGCGCCCTGTGCCTCGGCGGCGGCCTCGTTGACGGCGATGCCGAGCGACTCGACCGGGAGGATGTCGAAGTCGGCCGGGGTCGCCTCGCCACTGACCACCGCGCAGGCGATCTCGCCGGCCTTCACGCCGCTGCCGTAGTAGTCGGTGCCGAGACCGATCGCGGCGCCGGTCTGAGCGTGGTTGGCGTCGGTGCCGATCACGGGGATGTCGTTGTCGTCGGCGATCTGCACCATCGCCGCCATGCCCGACACCATCGTCGTGTCGGTGGGCACGATGAAGGCGTCGATGTCGCGCCCGACCAGCGCCTCGGTGGCCTGACCCACCTCGCTGGAGTCGGCGATCGTCGCCAACTCGAGCGTCAACCCACGCTCGTCAGCGATCGCCTGCACGGCGTCGACCACGGTCTGGGCGTTCGCTTCGGACGGGTTGTACACCATCCCCATCACCGCCAGATCGGGCACCACGGCCTGGGCGGCGTCGATCACCTCGGCGAACGGCGGGAGGCTCTGGCTGCCGGTGATCCACGGCTCGTGCTCGGACGGGCTCGCCGCCAGGCCAGCCGCGAACGGGTCGGTGACCACCGAGAACACGACCGGGATCGTGCCGCCGGCCGCCCCGACCACCTGGAAGGCGGCCTGCGCGGCGGGCGTCGTGACGGTGGCGATGATGTCGACGTCGTCACCGACGAAACCCTCGATGATCGACGTCAGCGACGGGATGTCACCTTCGGCGTTGCGCTCGACGATGTCGATCGTCGCCGTGGCGCACTCGCCGGCGGCGTCCTTGAAGCCACTCGCGGCGAGCTCGAGCGCCGGCGCCGGGGCGAGGATCGACAACCCCGCCACCGCGACCGGCAGCTCGTCGGGAGCGGGCGCTTCGGTGGCCGGCACGGTGTCGTCGACCTCCTCGGCCGTGGTGGGCGCGGCCGGTTCCGTGGTGTCGGCCTCGGTGGTTTCCGGCTCGGTGGCCGGCGGCTCGGTGGCGGGCGCGGGAGCCGCAGTGGGTGCCGGGGCAGGATCGGTGGCGGCCGAATCGTCGTCGTCGTCGCCGCCACACGAGGCGGCCACGAGGGCGGCGGCGAGGACGAGCACGACGGGTGAGAATCGATGGGTACGGTGCACGGGTTCTCCTTGCTAACGGTGAGAGTGGTAGCGACGACCGTCGCGGCCGAGCGGCCCCGCCGGTCTGGTTCGTGGTTCGGTGGGTGGTCAGGCGGTGCCGGTCAACTGAGCACCGCGCGGTCGGACAGTTCGTCGGCGGCGAGGTTGCGGAAGCGCGTGATCAAGTCGTTGACGGTGAGACCGGCGCGCTGGCTGGCGTCAAGGTCGAACAGCACCCGCCCGGCGTGCATCATCACGGTGCGCGTGCCGTGCTCGATCGCGTGGGCCATGTTGTGCGTGATCATCAGCGTCGTCAGGTGGCCCTGCTCGGTGAGCCGGGCGGTGACGTCGAGCACCCGCTCGGCGGCGGCCGGGTCGAGCGCCGCGGTGTGCTCGTCGAGCATCAACAGGTCGGGGTGCGACTGGATCGCCATCAGCACCGCCAACGCCTGGCGCTGACCGCCCGACAGGGTGCCGACCCGCGCCGACAGGCGATCTTCGAGGCCCATCCCGAGCTGTGCCAGGTCCTCGCGGTGACGCTCGTCGTGGCGCGGCACACGGAAGCGACGCCGGCCGGAACGGCGTTCGGCGAGGATCAGGTTCTCGCGGATCGTCAAGCTCGCCGCCGTGCCGGCCATCGGATCCTGGAACACACGGGCGATGCGGCGCGCCCGGCGATGGTCGGGCAGCGAACTGATGTCGTCGCCGTGGAGGCGGATCGTGCCCGTGTCGGGGCGGTGCACGCCAGCGATCGCGTTGAGCAGGGTCGACTTGCCGGCTCCGTTCGAGCCGACCAGCACCACGAACTCGCCGCGGGCGACGTCGAGCGACACCCCGTCGAGCGCGGTCACCGTGTTGGCCGGGCCGGTGCTGAACGTCAGCCGCAGCCCGCTGACACTCAACAAGGGGCCGTTCACCGGGCGCTCCGAGTGCGGCGCCAGCCGCGCACGCGTGGCAGCGCCAACAACAGGCCGACGATGATCGCCGTCACCAGCCGCACGTCGGTGGGTTCGAGGCGCAGCGCCGGCAGGCCCGGCAGGTCGACGTCGGAGGCCAGCGTCAACCCGATCGCCGAGCGGTACACGATCATCCCCAGGCTGACCGCCACGAGGTGACGCCACACCGACGCCGAGCGACCGACGAACAACACCTCGCCGATGATCACTGCAGCGAGCCCGGCGATGATCAGCCCGGCACCCGAGTTGACGTCGGCGAACCCCTGGTGCTGGGCGACGAGCGCCCCGCTCACGCCGATCAGCCCGTTCGACAGGGCGACCCCACCGACCAGGTACATCCGTGTGTCGATGCCCTGGGCCCGGCTCATCCCCGGGTTGGCGCCGGTGGCCCGCAAGGCGATGCCGACCTCGGTGCGGAAAAACACGTGCAACACCACGATGGCCACGATCAGCACCGCCAAGCTGACGAGCAGGGTCACGACGTTGCGGTGAGCCTGCACGCCGGTGGCACCGAACCACCCTTCGAGCAGATCGCGGGCGGGGTCGAGGAACGGCGTATAGACCGTGTCGACGTTGAGCAGGGCGACGTTGGCGCTGCCCTGCACGCGCAGGTTGATCGTGAACGCCGCCGTGACGGTGAGGATCGAGGCCAGCAGTGAGTTGATCCGCAGCACGATGTGGGCGGCGCCGGTGAGCGCCCCGAACGCGGCGCCGAGCGCGAACGCGCCGGGCAGCGACAGCCACGCCGACGACCCGCCGGTGATCACCACCGCGGCGATCGCCGAGCCGGCCGGGAAGCTGGCGTCGACCGTGAGGTCGGGGAAGTCGAGCACCCGGAACGTGAGGTACACGCCGATCGCGGTCAGCGAGTACGCGAGCCCGAGGGCGATCGAGCCGGTCCACACACCGGCGCCGGCGTCGAGTGCCATCGGCCCGAACACGAGCACGACCAGCGCCGTGAGGGCCAGCCGGATCGCCCACGACTGGGCTTGGCCGGAACGGGTGCTGCCGGGGATGGCCGCGTCCACGGGCCGCCGTTCGATCACCGGTGGCGCGGCGTCGGCGTGCGTCGGGGCGACCTCGGCCAACACCCGTGCATGGCCGTCGACGGCCTCCAGCTTGTGCCCCCCAGACACGTCACCAACCTAAGCCGCGCCCCCATCAATGTCAAGGAACTTGATATTCATCGCCATCGCAATAGCGAGCGGTCGACTCGGCCCCGGACGCGCAGATGCCTGGCGGGATCACCGCCAGGCATCCGCTTCCCCCCGAACTCCCGCACCGCGGCGCGGGCCCGGCTGGTCAGGCCGGGGTGAGCACGCCGTAGTGACCGTCGTAGCGGCGGTACACCACGTTGCCGCGCTTGGTGTCGGCGTCGACGAAGAACAAGAACCGCTGGCCGCTGTCGTCGAGCTCACGGATCGCCTCGTCGAGGGCGATCGTCGGCGGTGCCTGCGGGAGCACCGTCACGTCGATCGCCACCGGCCCGGCTTCCTGCCCCACCGGTTCGGCGCGCTGCAAGCGGTAGCCGCCGTCGGGCAGGTGCTCGATGACCGCGTCGCCGTCGCTGGCGAGGTCGTGGAACAACCAGAAGTCGTGGTCGAGCTGCTCCATGTCGGCCGCCGCTTCGTCGGGCGTCGCCGGGTCGATCGCGAACGACTTCTTGCCGACGACCTCACGCTCGTCGGGCGGGCGTTCGGCGTACAGCGCACGGTCGTCGCGGAGATCACCGTGGCGCCACTCGCCGGGCTGGGCGAACCGCCCGGTGGCCCGCCGCGCCCGGAGCCGCTCGGAACGGTGCTGGATCTGGCCGCGCAGCCGGTCGTAGAGCAGATCGATCGCCTCGGTCATCGTGTCGGCGGCGACCTGGGCCCGGAGCAACTCACCGTTGACGTCGACCGTCACCTGGGCGAGCGACGGTCGCGGGCGCGGCGCCGCCACCTCCCCGGTCAGCCGCACGCGGACGAACAGGATCGGCGCACCGACGAGATCCATCGCCGAGCCGATCCGCTTCATCGCGTACTCGACCATGTCGTCGTCGACGTCGCCCTTGCGAACGACTTCGACCGGCGGATTCGAATGTTCGGTCACTGTGACCACCTCCTGGTGCGCACCGTGCCCCATCCGTACCCCAAAGGCCAACCGACCAAAGTCCCATTTCGGTGGCCACGACAGCGCCGACCACTACGGGCGCGGCCGGGACGTTGGTCCCTTGTCGATCGCGATTCGTGCGGCAATGCTGCACGCATGGACACGCCCATCTACCAGCCAACCGAAGTCGGCATCTTCGCCGCGGAGAAGCTGGTGCGCGTCGCCGCCGACGCCACCGTCACCGACGTCGCCGAAGCGCTCGACAACAACGACGTCGGCGCGGTCGTCGTCGGACTCGAGTCGTTCGAGGGCATCGTGTCCGAGCGCGACATCGTCCGCGCCGTTGCTGCCCACAGCGACACCAGCTCGCTGCGCGCCGGCGACGTCGCCAGCCGCGAGATCGTCTACTGCGACGCCCACGCCTCGATCGACGACGCCGCCGAGCTGATGCTCGAGCGCTACGTGCGTCACCTGCTCGTCGAAGACGACGGGGCCGTGATCGGCATCGTGTCGGCCCGCGATCTACTCGGCGCGTACTTCATGCGCTGACCCCGGCTCCCCCTGTGTGAGCGATCGCCGTGCCCACCGCGGCGCGCTCACACAGGGGCCGTAGCCTGGGGGAATGACCGTTCTCGAGAATGCCCCCACCCCGCGCGTGAAGGTCATCGACGGGGTCGAACTGACCCCCAAGTCGGTCACCAAGGCGGTACCGCCGACGTTCGCCGACGTCGCCGACGAGCGGCGCCACCGCAAGCAGAAGCTGGCCGGCGCGCTGCGGGTGTTCGGCCGGCTCGGCTTCGGGGAGGGCGTAGCCGGACACATCACCGTGCGCGACCCCGAGTTCCCCGACCACTTCTGGGTCAACCCGTTCGGGCTCAGCTTCCGGCACATGCGCGTCAGCGACCTGATCCTCGTCGACCACGACGGCAACGTCGTCTACGGCGAGCAGCCCGTCAACCGGGCCGCGTTCGTGATCCACGCAGCGATCCACCAGGCCCGCCCCGACGTGATCGCCGCGGCCCACAGCCACTCCGTGCACGGCAAGGCGTTCAGCGCGCTCGGCATCGCGCTCGACCCGATCACCCAGGACGCGTGCAAGTTCTACGAAGACCACACCGTGATCGCCGAGCAAGGCGGGGCGGTGGTGTTCGACGTCGAGGCGGGACGCGAGCTGGCCGCCAAGTTCCCGTCCGGCAAGGCCGCGATCCATCGCAACCACGGCTTGTTCACCGTCGGCCAGACCGTCGACGAAGCCGCCTTCTGGTTCATCACGATGGAGCGCGCGTGCCAGTCGCAGCTGCTCGCGATGGCCGCCGGCACGCCTGTGCAGATCCCGCACGAGTACGCCCGCTACACCCGCGAGCAAGTGGGTGGCCCGGCCTCGGGCTGGTTCAGCTTCCAGCCCTTGTGGCAGGAGATCTGCCGCACCGACCCCGACCTGTTCGACTGATCGGGCGCAGCCGGTGAGCCCGACCCGGCGTCAGCCGAGCTTGGCCCAGCGACCCTCCGAGATCACCTCGACGGTGCCGTCGACGACCTTGATCGCGGTCTGCTCGTCGATCGCGTAGGCCGGCCCGCCGATGTCGGCTGCCCACGTCTCGGCGTGGGCCATCGTGTTGGTCGGGAACAGGTCGAGGTGCGGGAAGATCGAGAAGTCGACCACGCCCAGCGTGCGATCGTCTGCGGCGCCCGACCACTCGACGAAGTACTCGCCGATCCGGGGCGTCATCACCATGCTGCCGGCGCTGACACCGACCCACACCGTGTCGGGCAGCGACGGCAGGAGCTCGGCCAGGCCGCTCGTGCGCATCCAGTGGGCGAGGTATGTGGCGTCGCCACCGTCGACGAGCAGCACGTCGGCGGCGCGCACCCACGGCTCCCAACGGGTGCGCTCGATCGTGGGCAGCGCGGTCAGTTCGAGCAGTCCGATCGACGCCCAGCCGAGCCCGGTCATCGCCTCCCACCCGGGGGCGCCGGCGACGAACCCGCGGGCCGACCCCGGCCCGCACATCGGGTGGCCCCACTGGGCCGTCGGTACGCACAAGGCGTGGGCTTCCTCGACCGGCTTGCCGAGCAGCGCCACGAGCGCCGCCCGCAGCGTCGGATTGGTGATCCCGCCTGAGGTGAGCAGCAACCGCACCCCGCCACCGTACCGATCACCGCCCGCGTCACGGATAGTGCCAGGCACTATCCGAGACGCGGTTCTGGCAGGATCGCGGCATGACGAACTTGTCGATCGAATCGCTGTTCTCGGTGCGCGGCAAGGTGGTGGTGGTCACCGGCGGGTCGCGGGGGCTCGGTGAGATGATCGCCGCCGGGTTCCTCGCCAACGGCGCCAAGGTCTACATCAGCTCGCGCAAGGCCGAGGCGTGCGACGCCACCGCTGAACGGCTCGCCGCCGAGTACGGCGGCACGTGCGTGTCGCTGCCGGCCAACCTCGCCGAGCTCGACGGGATCGACTCGTTCACCGAGCGCTTCGGCGAACACGAGACACGCCTCGATGTGCTCGTCAACAACGCCGGCGTGTCGTGGGGCGCGCCGATCGAGGAATTCCCCGAGATCGGCTGGGACAAGGTGATGGACACCAACGTCAAAGGTGTGTTCTTCCTGATCCAGCGGCTGCTCCCGCTGCTCGAAGCGGCCGGCACGCACGACGACCCGTCGCGCATCATCAACATCGGTTCGGTTGACGGGATCCGCACACCGTCGTTCCAGACGTTCTCGTACGGTCCCTCGAAAGCGGCCCTGCACGCCCTCAGCCGCCAGCTCGGCGCGCAACTCGTGCGCCGCAACATCATCGTCAACGCAATCGCGCCCGGCCCGTTCCCGACGTGGCTGTTGAGCACCGGCGTGGGCACCGGCGGCGACGTCGAAGGCACCGACTGGGAAGCGCTCGGCAAGTCGTCGGCGCGCGGCCGGATCGGCACGCCCGAAGACATCGCCGGCCTCGCGATCTATCTCGCTTCGCGGGCCGGAGCGTTCACCGTCGGCGAAGTGATCACCTGCGACGGCGGCATCGTCGCCAGCTGACCGGCGTCCCACCTTCGAGCACGCGAGTGCCGATGAGGGTCAGCCACTCCGACGGCTCGCCCTTGGGCGCGTCGCTCTCGAACCACATCGCACCAGGGGCGCGACCTTGCTGGAGCCACGGGACGTCCGCTGATTTCGGGGTGGCACCCCGATGCAAGCACCCCATCCGATCGCGGACACTCACGGGATGCTGACTGGCTCGTATCCCCGTCTCGTCCCATCGTTCGCGGCCCTATGCCTCGTCGGAGCGCTTGCCGGCTGCGGCGGCGACGACGACAGCGCCGGTGACGCCGACC
>JAEZFY010000272.1 GCA_023417265.1 Actinomycetes bacterium
CCTCGGTGCCGGTCACGTTGACCACCACCGCGGCGACGCCGGCCGGCGGGACGCCAGCCCGGCCGAGCACCTCGACGTCGAGCGCTGCGCCGGGCGTGAGTGGGACGCCGCCCGGCGCGCGCGTGTCGAACAGGCGGGCCGGGGTGAGGGCGACGAACCGACCCGCCGCGGTCGGCTCCTGCGCGCGGGCGTAGTAGCCGGCGAGGTCGACGACGAGGTCGGCCGCCGACTTCGTGAACAATGTGACTCGCCCGCCGTCGCCGAGGGGCACGGTGGTGAATGCCGCCCGGGTCTGGGCGGCGTCGGTGACGTTGACCGCCGACGCCAGCGGCCGGCTGGTGCCGGCGGGGTAGGCGGTGACGTAGCCGGGTCCGGCGGCACCGGTGACCGTGACGTTGAGCGCCACCGCCACGGCGTCATCGGGGACCAACCCGCCCGGGAATTGCACGTCGAGTGCGTGCTCGGCCGCGACCTGCCCCTTCGGTCCGGGTCCGGGTTGATCGGGCCGGGTGTCGAGCACGCGGACCGGCGCGATCGGTTCGAAGCGCGACGCGCACGACGGCGCCGGCGCCGACGCGGTACCGTCCGGGCTGGGGAGCACGAGCTCGCCGAGGCCGAACACGGTGTCGGCGCCGCATCGTCCGAGGTCGTCGGTGGCGTGGGCGACGAACCACTCGCGCAGCTCGCTCGGGGTGGTGGCCCGACCGGCCCCGATCACGAGCGCGGCGAGGCCGGCCGCCGTCGGCGAGGAGGCCGAGGTCCCGTGGAACGTCGGGAGCGTGTTGGTGCGGATGCCGGAGCGGGCCGTGAAGTCGGGCTTGACGCGGCCGTCGTTGGTGGGGCCTTCCGAGCTGTAGTAGGCGATCGTGTGGTCGCCGTCGACCGAACCGATCGCGAACACGCCGGGGTTGGTCGAATCGACGATCGGATAGCCGGCCGAGTACGGGTTCGTCCAGGTCCGCAGATCGGCTTCGGCCATCAGCTCGAGCGTGTCACCGGCAGGCGAGCTGGCGTCGAAGCGCCGGATGGCGACGTACACCGCGTCGCCCGAGCACGAGCCGGAGAGATGCTCGAGCGGTGGTGCGCCGCCGGCGCCCTGGTCGTCGTAGGCGGCGTCGACGAGGGATGGGTCGGCGAGCGCGTCGGCGAGGCCGTAGCCCGCCCGGTAGCGGTTCGGGTTCGCCTTCGAGAACGCGAACAGGTCGTAGTCGGTGGCGCCGGCGAGGTCGTCCCAGTCGTCCCATCGCAACGAGCTCAGGAGCACGCCTTCGCAGTCCATCGCCACCTCTTCGACGGGCGCGCCGCTCGGCGCCGGTCCCCAGGGGTTGACGAACTCGTGCCAGCCGTCGCCGTCGGTGTCGGTGAAGGTTGCCCGGTAGTAGTCACCTTGGCGGCCGTCGCGCCCGGCCGCGTTGCCGGCCGAGTTGAACCAGGCGATCCCAGCCGCGACCGCCTGGTCGGCGATCGCGCCGAGCGGCCCGGTGCCGTCACCCGGGCCGTCGAGCGCGGCGCCGAGCGAGCGGTTGACGATCGTCACGTCGTTCTCGATGAACCACTGCAGCGCCGCTGCCAGATCGGCGGCGGTGAGCGCGGTGGCGAGGTACAGCTCGGCGCCGGGTGCGACCTCGTGGACGATCTCGGCGACGGCGACGCCATGGGCGAGGCCGGTGG
The DNA here is from genome assembly GCA_023417265.1 of Actinomycetes bacterium. GTDB lineage: Bacteria > Actinomycetota > Acidimicrobiia > Acidimicrobiales > Ilumatobacteraceae > Ilumatobacter. Next base: position 1,672 of record JAEZFY010000272.1, read on the forward strand.
CCCACGCGTCGCACGCGTTCCCGGCGATCACGCAGAACGTCCGCTCGGTGCCGATGCTCGGGAGGTCGCCGCTCGCCACGGCAGCCTCCCACGCCGGCCCGTGGAAGGCGTCGACGATGCCGATCCGCACGCCCGCTCCGACGTGCCCGGCGGCGTGCCAGGCGCCGGCGTTGGTGTGGCCGATCTCGTCGCCGGTGACGGCCTGGAGGAACGGGCCGAGTGTGGCGGTGTCCGGGCCGCGATCGTCGTCGCCTGCGAGCCGTAGGTCCTGCGGTAACGGGTGGCGCACCGTGGCGACGCCTGGCAGGGCGTCGAGCACCGGTACCGCCGACAGCGGGACGTCGGCTTGAACGACCATCCCGGCCACGCTTCCGGTGACCACGCCGCCGGCCTGCACGACGGCGCGGGGCACCGCTGCGGGAGCGGTGTCGTCGTCGGGGTCGAGCACGATCTCGACGACGATTCGGTCGCCGTCCGGCGCGAACTCGGGAGCGGAGCTGGCGAGCGGGTCGGCGAGCTTGTCGCCGTCCGGCGTCGCTGCCTGACGGGTGGCGCGGCTACTGGCGCCGGGCGGTTCGGCTGCCGCATTGCTGCCGATCAGCGCGCCGACGGACGTGAGCAGCGCTGCGGCGAGCACGATCAGACGGCCCCGCGAACGGTGGCGCGGTGCTCTCACGGGCGCTCACCGTAGACGCCGCGTCCGTGGCGCGGCGTCCGATTCGCCGGCCGTCAGATCTGGTCGAGCGTGTCGAGCAACCACTTCGTGAACGCGTCCGGGGCCTCTTGCTGGATCCAATGCCCGGCCCCCGGGACGAGCGTTGAACCGAGATGGTTGGGCAGCATCGCATCCTGGGCGCCGACGAGGTCGCGCATGCTGATCACCGGATCGTGCTGGCCGGCGATGAACGCCGTCGGCATCGTCAGCTGGTCGGCGCCGATGTGCTTGGTGAGCTCCCAGTTGCGATCCATGTTGCGGTACCAGTTGAGGGGTCCGCGAAGGCCGGTGCGTTCGAACTGGTCGACGAACGTGGCGAAGTCGGCGGCGGTCAGCCACGGTGGTGGTGCCGTCGGCACGTGGCCGAGCGACAACTCATAGTCGTCGATCAGGCGCGTGCCCGCGGCGGGTGCGTCGGTGCCCCGGCGATACTCGGCGGAGTCGCCCGCCGCGGCCCAGTAGACCGCGCGGAGGAAGCGCCCGATCTGCGGATCGAGCTCGGCTTCGGCGACGCCGAGCTCCTGGAAGTACAGGATGTAGAAGAACCGGTCGCCGTGGATCGAACGGAACACGTCGGTGGGCCGCGCCGGCCACGTGTTGAACGGGACGCTGGCGGCGAGGACGGCGCGGCAGCGTTCGGGGTGCAGCATCGCCATGTGCCAGGCGACGAGCGCGCCCCAGTCGTGGCCGACGATCGTGGCGGTTGCGGCGCCGACGTCGTCGAGCAGCGCACACACGTCGGCGGTGAGCCGGTCGGCGGCGTACGCCTCGACGTGCGCTGGGGCCGACGAGCCGGCATACCCGCGCTGGTCGGGTGCGAGCACCCGGTAGCCGGCATCGGCGAGCGGGGTCAGTTGGTGCCGCCACGAGTGGGCACTTTCCGGGAACCCGTGCAGGAGCACGACCAGGTCGCCATCGGACGGGCCCGCGTCGATGACGTCGAGTTCGACGCCGGGCTCGGTGACGACGCGGCGGCGGGTGATGGTCACCCGGCCAGCTTGGCGAGGTCGGCCAGGTCGGCCCGCACGAGCGCGATCGTGCGGATCGTGCTCGGGTCGAGCTCCGGGTGGACGCGTTCGGCGGCGTCGGCCAACTCGGCGTCGAGTGTCGCCAGCACCTCGTGGTACCAGCCGTTGCGGTCGGCGGCGTCGCCGAGTGCGCTGCGATGGCGGGCAACCGCGGCCTCGAGGTCGAACGGTCGGATCGCCGGTGCGCGAGCCGCCCACAGGTCGGCGTGCCACGCGTGGCGGTGGCAGGCGGTAGCCCAGTGTCGTTGCTCGGTGCCGGGTGGCGTGGTGGCGACCCAGCTGCCGAGCCGCTCGAACAGGTCGAGGTTGAGGGCCCGCATGCGGGCGCACAGCTCGGCGACGTCGAGCAGGGCGATCACGACGTGGCGCCGGCGCGCCACGCTGCTTCGGCGGCGCCGAGGTCGGTGGCCGGCTCGCCGCCGGCGATGTATTCGAGCAGCATCGCCCGGAACGGTCCGCTCGCCTCGAGCTTGCCGAGCATCGCCGACACGCCCCACACGACCCGGTCGAGGATCACGAACGAGGCCGGCATGTTGAGGTGTTCGATCACAGCCGCGTACTTGCCTTGCACGTCGAACATCGTGTTGATCGTGTCGATCATCCATTGCCGCGTGTACGTGAAGTGATCGACGAGGTACGGCTGGTACGGGCTCGACACGTAGCCGAAGATCAGCTCGGCGGGCAGCCCGTGGCCGGGCCGGAGGAAGCCGGCCTCCTCCATCGCCGCGACCAGTCGCTCGGGGTCGCGGTGGACGACGATCGCGTCGAGGCTGGGGGCAAGGTCGCGTTCCCACTCGCCCGGCTCCCAGCGCTTCACGAGCCCGTAGTCGAGGAACGTCACGCTGCCGTCGTGATGGAACTTGTAGTTGCCAGGGTGCGGGTCGCCGTTGAACACGCCGTGGTGGTTGACGGCGTGCTGGGCGAAGCGCCAGATCACCTCGCCGGCGCGCTGCTTCGTCTGCGGGCTGGCCGTGGCGCGGAACTGGTCGAACGACAGCCCGTCGACCCATTCTGTGGTGAGCACCCGGCTGGTGCACAGGTCGGGCACGAGGCGCGGCACGCGCACCCACGGATGGCCGGAGAACAGCCGCGAGAACTCCTCGAGGTTGCGTGCCTCGAGCGTGTAGTCGAGCTCCTCGCGCATGCGCTCGCGCAGTTCGTCGACGAGCGACTTGGCGTCGAGCCCCTTGAGCATCATCGCCGAGAACACGGCGTACATCATCTCGGCCGCGTCGAGGTCGGATTCGATCGCCGAACCGACGCCCGGGTACTGCACCTTGACGGCCACGTCGACACCCTCGGCGGTGACCGCCCGATGCACCTGACCGATGCTCGCCGCCGCGGCTGGCATGTCGTTCCACTCGCGGAACAAGCGCTCGGGCGGACGTCCGAACTCGCCCTCGACCACCCCCGCGGCGAGCGTGGGCGCCATCGGCGCGGCGTCGGCTTGGAGCGTCGACAGGGCCGCCTGGGCATCTTCGGGCAACGCCTCGAAGATGAAGCTGATCATCTGCCCCGCCTTCATCAGCACACCCTTCATCTCGCCGAGCTCCTTGGCGACGTCGGCGGCGGTGCGGATCGCGAACTGCTCGTCGAGCTGGGCGCGCCGCTCGGCAGGCGTGCCGAGCCCGCGCAGCTTCATCACCGCGAACCGGGCGCTGTTGCGGGCCGACAGCTTCCACAACCGCGCCGAGCGCCGGGCCCGGCTGGTGAGCGGGTTGGCCGTGCTGGCGTTGGCGGCCCGGGCGGCGGCGGCGAGGCCGAGCCCGAGGCCGACCAGCGACGCCACGGACGCCGCGCGCGCCTTGCTCATGGCTGGCCCGGTAGGGGTGCGTCGTCGAGCGCGGCCAGCTGGGTTTCGATCGCGGTCAGGTCGGCTTCGATGGTGTCGAGGTCGACGGGTGCCCGATTCGGCACGGGCTCGTCGGGCGGCGTCACGGCCTCGACGCTACCGGAACGGTTCGGGACCTTCGGCCCGGGTCGCGAGGTCGTCGGTCCCTAAGGTGCCCACCGCGGCAAAGTGCGAGACTGGCGCCCATGTTGCTCGACGAAGCTGCCCCTGCGCCTGAACAACCCGACCCGGTCGCCGCGTCCGATCCGGTGCGCACCACCGCACAGGACACCAACTCCGTGCTCGGTTGGGTGTCGGTGCTCGTGGCGGTGGGGGCCCTGTTCCTCGCCTTCTTCGCGCTCGGCCGGGGCGGGTCGGACGGCGACGGTGGCGCGGTGGCGGTGGCCGATACGCCGGCCACGGTCGTGGAGGTCGAGCTCGGGTCGATGAAGTTCGTCCCCGACCACATCATGGCCCCCGCCGGCCAGGTGACGCTGCGGGTCACCAACATCGACACACAACCGCACAGCCTCGCCGTACTCGACAAGGCCACCCCCGATCTGCAGCCCGGTGAGACGTTCGACCTCGACCTCGGCGTGCTCGAACCCGGCGAGTACGAGGTGATCTGCGAGATCCCGGGCCACGAATCGGCCGGGATGACCGCCACGCTGATGGTCACCGAGCCGGGCGCGAGTGGGGCCACCGCGGGCGTCGGCGCCGACAGCGGCAGCGCTGCCGGTGGTGAGGAAGACCATCTCCACGGCTACGGCACCTGGCAGGAGATGCAGGAAGCGATGGACTCGCGGGCGATGCGCTTCGTCGAGGAAGAGAAGGGCACGTTCGGCGGGCAGATGCTCGAGCCCGAGATCCTCGCCGACGGCACCAAGCGCTTCGAGCTCACCGCGGCGATCACCGACTGGGAAGTCGAGCCGGGCAAGGTCGTCCAGGCATGGACGTACAACGGCGTCGTGCCCGGCCCGCAGATCCACGCCGAGGTCGGCGACAACGTCCAGATCGTGCTCCACAACGAACTGCCGACGGCGACGGTGATCCACTACCACGGCATCGATGTGCCGAACGCGATGGACGGCGTGCCGCCGTTCACCCAGGACGCCATCGCGCCCGGCGAGTCGTTCACCTACGAGTTCGAGGCCAAGGCCCCCGCGGTCGGCATCTATCACAGCCACAACGGCGCCGAGCAGGTGCTCGACGGGCTGTTCGCGGCGTTCACGATCGGCGAGATGGAAGTGCCCGACGAGCTGATCGAGCGGGGCTTCGCCGCCGAGCCGACGCAGTCGATCAACATGGTGCTCAACGACGCCGGCGTGATCGGTCTGAGCCTCAACGGCAAGAGCTTCCCCGCCACCGAGGCCTACAGCGGCAAGGTCGGCGACACGGTCCTCGTGCACTACTACAACGAAGGCCTGATGCCGCACCCGATGCACCTGCATCAGCCGCTCGGGTGGATCATCGCCAAGGACGGCGAACCGCTGCTCCAACCGATTCCGGGCGACACCATCAACGTCGCCCCGGGCGAGCGCTACACGGTCGTGTACCAGCTCACCGAGCCCGGCGTGTGGGCGTGGCACTGCCACATCCTCACCCACGCCGAGGGTCCCGATGGGATGTTCGGAATGGTCACTGCGTTCATCGTCGAGGAGTAATCCCGACGCCCCTCAGGGGAGGAGGACAGGTGCCCGGCACCGGCCAGTTGGCCGAGCGTGCCGGGCACTTGTCGCGTCGGGCAAGGGTTCACCCCCCGTTCGCCGGCGCGGTCGCGTAAGGTGCGCGGGTGGCGATCGGTGGATCCCGGCGGAGGTGGCGGCAGCTGCCCGCCGCGCTCGGTTTGCTGGCCCCGTCGGGCGTCGTGCTCGGGGTGTTCGTCGTCTACCCGCTCGTCAAGGCCGTGTCGCTCGGCAAGCAGCGCTGCTCGGTCGACGGGCTGCGCTGCCGCGACAACGGCTGGGACCAGTATCTCGACGCGTTCCGCTCGGTCGAGTTCCAGCGGGCCCTCGGGGTGACCGTCAAGCTGGCGCTGATCACGGTGCCGCTCGGCCTCGCGCTCGGCATCGCCCTGGCGGTGCTCGCCAACAAGCAGTTGCGCGGGGTCGGCGTGTTCCGGGCGATCTTCTCGTCGACGGTGGCCACGTCGGTGGCCGTCGCCAGCTTGATGTGGTTCTTCCTGCTCCAGCCGAGTGTGGGTGTCGTCGCCAACGTCGGTTGGTTGAGCGACCTGTTCCCGGTCGTCAAGCAACCGGGGTTGCTCGCCGACGAAGGCACCGCCCTGTGGTCGGTCGCGATGTCGAGCGTGTGGGCCAACCTCGGGTTCACGTTCATCATCGTCACCGCCGGGCTGCAGTCGATCCCCGACGAGCTGTACGAGGCCGCGGCGATCGACGGCGCCGGTGGCACGCGGCGCTTCTGGTCGATCACGCTGCCGCTGCTCGGCCCGTCGATGCTGTTCGTGTTGATCGTGTTGACCACCCGTGCCTTCCAGGCGTACGGCGAGGTCGATCTGCTCACCGAGGGCGGCCCGCGCCCGAGCAACCCGACCACCACCTTGACGTACCTCACGTACGGGCAGAACTCGCTGATCCGCCCCGACCCGGGTCTCCAGGCGACGACCGCGGTGCTCCTGTTCGTCGTCCTGCTGGCGTTGTCGCTCGTGCAGCTGTGGTCGATCGGACGGCGCGTCCACTACGCCGGAGCGAACGCCTGATGGCCGCCGACCGGGCACCTCGCGGGTGGCGGCTGGCCGGACGCTACGCCCTGCTCGGGCTCGTCACGTTCGTCGTTCTGTTCCCGATCTACACGACGCTGCTGGCGGCGTTCAAGCCGGGCGACAAGGTGCTCCACCGCCCCCTGTTGCCCGACGCCTTCACGTTGCAGGCGCTCGGCGACGCCTGGACCGACGGCAATCTCGGGCGCTACCTGCTCAACTCGGCGGTCGTCGCGATCGCGGTCACGCTGTTCCAAGTCGTCACGTCGCTGCTGTCCGGCTACGCGTTCGCGATGCTCGACTTCCCGGGCCGCAACGTACTGTTCGTCGCCTTCCTGGCCACCCTGCTGGTGCCGCTCGAGGCGACGTTGGTGGTCAATCGGCGCACGGTCGACTCGCTCGGGTGGCTCAACTCGTACCCGGGCCTGGCGGTGCCGTTCCTGGCCACCGCGTTCGGCACGTTCCTCGTCCGCCAGGCGTTCCTCGGGGTGCCCCGCGAACTCCGCGACGCGGCCCGCATCGACGGCGCCGGGCACGTGGCGTTCCTGCGCTACGTGGCGATGCCCGTGATCGTGCCGACGCTCGGCGCGCTCGCCCTGTTCGCGTTCTTGGCGTCGTGGAACCAGTACCTGTGGCCGAACCTGGTCACCACCGAGGATTCGATGAACACCGTGCAGAGCGGGCTGGCGCTGCTGCGCCGCGCCGAACTCGACCAGCCGAACCTGCTGATGGCCGGCACCGTGATCGCCGCCGTGCCGATCTTCGTCGCCCTGCTCGTGTTCCAGAAGGCACTCGTGCGCGGCCTCGTCTCCGGAGCCGTCAAGGGATGAACCGCGCGGGTTGCTCGTCGCCGCCGCCCGCCGGCCGTCCGATGCGCGGTGCGACGCGTGTCGGATGGTGCTTGGCGCTCTCCGCCATCGCCGCGTGCGGGTCGGGGGAGTCGATCCTCGACGCCGGCAACGAACCGTTGCCCACCGCCGCGGCCACCACCACCACCTCCACGCTGCCGGCGGGTCCGCCGGCGACCACCCCCGACGGGGCAACCGTGCCGCCCCCGCCGGTCGTCACCACCGCTGCGCCCACCGTGCCACCCACCACCGAAGCGCCGCTCGACGCCTTTCCGCCGTGCCCCACCGAGCTGCTCGACGGTGCCGCCGGCCCGGTCGAGATCACCTACTGGCACGGCATGAACGCCAACAACGAGCAGGCGCTGCAGGCCCTCACCGACACGTACAACGCCAGCCAGGGCAAGGTGCGCGTCACGCTCCAGAACCAGGGCGGCTACCAGGAGGTGTTCGACAAGTACTACCAGTCGGGAAGCAGCGCCCGCCCCGACCTCGTGATGTTCCCCGAGTGGGGCTTCCAGCAAGCGATCGACTCGGGCACCTTCGTGCCCGCCGGGGCGTGCATCGAAGCGTCGGGCTTCGACACGGCGACGCTGCTCCCACAGGCGCTGCGGGCCTACGCCCAGGGCGGCGTGCAGTGGGGGTTGCCGTTCAACGTGTCCAATCCGCTCGTGTACTACAACAAGATCGCCTTCACCGCGGCCGGGCTCGACCCGCAACGGCCACCGGCGACGTTCGACGAACTGCGTCAGTTCTCGCAACAACTCGTCGACGCCGGCGTGGCCGGCGCCGGGCTCGCCTACGACGTCAACTTCGACGGCGGTGGCGGCTGGTACATCGAGCAATGGTTCGCCAACTCCGGCGAGCTGCTCGTCAACAACCTCAACGGCCGCGCCGAACCGGCCACCGAAGTGCTCATCGACGGGCCCACCGGCCAGCGCCTCTTCAACGAACTGCAAGGCCTCGCCCGCGACGGCCTGCTCGTCAACGTCGGCGACAACGCCAGCGGCACCGACGCGTTCTTGAAGCTCGCCGACCCGAACTCGCCGGCGGCGATGACGATCGGCTCCTCGGCATCGCTCGGCACGGTGATCGCCGTGCTCGGAGGTGGCCTGATCCCCGGCCTGACACCCGGCGACGTCGGGGTCGGCCCGTTGCCGAGCTTCTCGGGCGTGCCGAGCGCGGTCGTCGGCGGTGCCGCCAACTACGTGGTCGCCGGCGACGAGATCAAGCGCGCTGCGGCCTGGGACTTCATGGCCTACCTGGTCAGCGCCCAGGCCCAGTCGTCGTGGGCGACCGCCACCGGGTACGTGCCGATCGCCAACGGGGCCAGCGAACTCGAGCCGCTCGCCACGGTGTACCGCGACGACCCGCGCTTCCGCGTCGCCTACGACACGCTCGTCAACTCGCCCGTCGATGCCGCCCATGCCGGTGCCACGATCGGGCCGCACCGCCAGGTGCGGGTGCAGCTGGCATCGGCGCTGGCGGCAGTGTTCGGGGGTGCCGACGTCGGGGCGACCCTCGCCGACGCGGCCATCCAGATGGACGCCCTGATCCAGCAGTACACAGCCCTCAACCAGTAACGAGATGCTTGCGCGGCTCACGCTGCGCGGCAAGACTGCCACCCATCCGGCTCACAAGGGGGAATTGCCGTATGGGGACCATCGTCCACCGGGCGCGCCGTCGCGCCCTGGCGGGGGCGCTCGCCACCGCCACACTCGCTGCTACAGCGCTGCTCGCCACCGCCACGCCGGCGGGGGCCGACACCGTGTGGGTGGTGACGCTCGGCGACTCGGCCATCTCCGGTGAGGCCGGCCGCTGGGCGGGAAACACCAACCAGTCGTCGTCGAAGACCGACACCGGGGCCAACGCCTACTTCGACAACGCCAGCGGTACCGGCGAGGCGATCGCCAAGTGTCACCGCTCGAAGGCCGCCGAGGCCCACATCGGTGACGGCATCGGGTCGCTCAACCTGGCGTGCTCCGGGGCGCGCACGTACACCCAGACCGGCGACACCTTCAAGCCCGGGCTCGACTGGTACAACGGCCCGGCCGGCAAGAGCCAGGTCGTCGCCCTCCAGGAGTTCGCGACCAGTCACCCGGTGCGCGCGGTCACGGTGCTGATCGGCGCCAACAACTACGGCTTCGCCGACATCGTCCAGCAATGTGCCGTCAACTGGGCGACCTCGCCGTCGTGGTGGAAGAACTACTGCTACGACGACTCGTCGATCAAGAGCCGCTTCACGGCCACCGCCCAGAACGCGCGCACGAACGAGGTCGCCGGGGCGCTGCAGAACGTGCGCCAGGCGATGGCCAACGCTGGCTATGCGGACAACCAGTACACGATCATCGTCCAGACGTACTGGTCGCCGATCCCGCGTGGCAACCAGTTCCGGTATCCCGAGAGCGGGTGGACCCGGCTCCAGGTCGGTGGCTGCGAGGTGTGGAACCGCGACGCCGACTGGGCCAACGACACCGTGGTGACGGCGATGAACAACACCGCCCGCAACGCCGCGGTCCGGGCCGGGCTCACGAACTACGTGGTGCTCGATATGGCGCAACTGCTCAACGGCCACCGCTTGTGCGAGAACACGGTCGGGTTGCTCGAAGAACGCGGGATCGCCTCGTGGACCTCGCCCGGCGCGGCCGATGCGTCGGAGTGGGTGGCCCAGATCCGCACCGTCACGACGATCTTCGGGCCGTACCAACTGCAGGAGAGCCTGCACGCCAACTATTGGGGCCAGCTGGCAATGCGCAACTGCTTGCGCCAGGCGTTCAACGGCGGTGCCGTGCGGGGCGGCTTGTGCCGCTCGACCGGCGGCGTCAACGCCTACGGCGAACCGAACGTGTCGCTCAGCTGATCCGCAGCCGTCCGCCCACCGGCCCACCCCCCGCCCCTCGGCCGGCCCCCCCCCGCGGCCGCCCCCGTGGACCCTCACCGC